>JAOAFH010000062.1 GCA_026416355.1 Clostridiales bacterium
AATATAAGGTAATTACAATTTCGTGCTATATCAATATCATTTTTGATAATATCTGCAATTAAATTTCCACCCATACCTGCTATAACAACAACATCTGCTTCTTTATTACTGAGTGTAGAAAGTCCTGGTCCAACTCTTAAATCAATCTTATTTAGAAATCCGTACTTTTCTATATTTCTTTTTGCAACTTCAATTGGCCCAATTTTTATATCGCTAGCAATTGCTTTATCAGTTAATTTGTTTTTTACAGCTTCAATTGGAATATAACCGTGATCTGTTCCTATGTCAGCTAAACAATTACATTTTTCAATCATTTTATAAACAGCGTTTAACCTACTAGATAACATATAATACACTCCTTTAAAAATAAAAGGCCTACATTTGTAAGCCTATTAATCTAGATAATCCTTTAACTTCTTGCTTCTGCTTGGATGACGTAATTTTCTCAATGCCTTTGCTTCAATTTGTCTAATTCTTTCTCTAGTTACCTTAAATTCTTTACCTACTTCTTCTAATGTTCTCGCGCGACCATCATCAAGTCCAAATCTTAGTCTCAAAACTTTTTCTTCTCTTGGAGTTAATGTATCTAAAACATCCATTAATTGCTCTCTTAACATTGTATACGCTGCTGCTTCTGCTGGTGCAGGCGCATCATCATCTGGAATAAAATCACCTAAGTGGCTATCTTCTTCTTCACCTATTGGAGTCTCTAAAGATATTGGTTCTTGTGCAATTTTTAATATTTCTCTAACCTTATCAACTTCCATATCCATTTCTTTTGCAATTTCTTCTGCTGATGGTTCTCTTCCCAACTCTTGTAATAGTTGTCTAGAAACTCTTATTAATTTATTGATTGTTTCAACCATATGTACAGGAATTCTAATTGTTCTGGCTTGATCTGCAATTGCTCTTGTAATCGCTTGTCTAATCCACCATGTAGCATAGGTTGAAAATTTGTATCCTTTCGTATGATCAAACTTTTCAACTGCTTTAAGAAGTCCTAAATTACCTTCTTGAATTAAGTCTAGAAATAACATACCTCTTCCTACATAACGTTTAGCAATGCTTACAACCAATCTTAAATTAGCTTCTGCCAATCTTTTTTTAGCATCTGGATCACCATTTTCTATTCTTTTAGCCAATTCGATTTCTTCATCAGCTGATAACAATGGTACTTTTCCTATTTCCTTTAGGTACATTCTAACTGGGTCATCAATACTTATTCCTTCTGGAATTGATAAGTCTAAATCCTCTTCAAGTAACTGCTCTGGATTAAAGTCGTCCATATCCTCTAATACTTCAATACCCATTGATTCAAGAATTTCATAGATCTTATCAATTTGATCTGAAGATAAATCTACCTCTCCAAGTGTTTCCATTATTTCTTTGTATGTCAAAAATCCCGCCTTTTTACCCCTATCAATAAGCTCTTTTACTACTGACATTTTTGCGCCCTTTGCCTGGTTTGCATCTGCTTGTTTATTTTGTTTGTTTTGCTTGTTTGAATCTTTTTTCAAAAGTACAACCTCCCTTCACAGGCACTACAACAGGCTCAATTCCTTTTGTAAATTTACAAGTTCCTGCATTAAAGCTAATGACTCTTTAATTTGATTATTTTCTTCATATATTTTAATTTTATTTTTTACATCGTTAATTTTTTCTTCTAATTGATATTTTTTTATAGTTTTAATAGCATCTTCTGCCATCTTATACAAGTCTTCAGAATAATCTAATTCATTATATATTATTCTAGTTATATCTTGGATATCATCTTTATCATGAAAATTCATCAATAATTCATTTTCAGTTATTTCAATTTTATTAGTTTTTTTAGAATATATAATTCCTGCCGCCTTTTTATAAACGCTTGTGATAAAATCATCTTCTGACATGCGACTAAATATATAATCGAATAGTTTATCATTATGTAAGCTTAGTGATAATAACAAACATTCCGCTTTTTTATACGCAGGTATAATATTGTAAATATTTCCTTTAATATTATGCCTTAAATTTAAATTATTATTCTTTTTATCAACATTTAGATTTAATTTATTGATTTTGTCAATAATAACATTAATATTAAGTCCAGTTTCATTTGATAACAATTCTGCATAATGTTGAATTGCTGTACTATCTTTTAGCTTTGATATAATTTCAATAACTTCATTGACAAATTTTGATTTTTCCAAAGGATTTTTTATATCTTTTCCTTCTTTAGCTTTCATTATCCTATAGTCTGTTATATATATAGCGCTATTCATTAAATTTTTAAATTCATCTATTCCATACAAATTAACAAACTCATCAGGGTCTTTACCCATCGGAATAGTAATTACTTTTACATTTAAATCTACTGACTCAAGTAATTCTAACCCTCTTAAAGTTGCAGCTTGCCCAGCAGCATCTGAATCATAACATATATATACATCTCTAACATATCTCTTTATTAGTTTTGATTGTTCTGACGTTAATGCTGTACCTAATGAAGCCACAACATTATTAAGACCAAATTGATGCAATTTAATGCAATCCATATAACCTTCAACAATTACAATGTTATTTGGCAATTTATTTTTAACAACGTAATTTAAACCATATAAATTTTTCCCTTTTTCAAATACTGGTGTCTCAGAAGTATTTAAATATTTAGGTTTACTATCATCACACACTCTACCACCAAAGGCTATAACTCTACCTTTTATATCCATGATAGGAAACATTATTCTATTTCTAAATCGATCATAGACTCCTTTTTCTGATTTTACAGCTAAACCAGCTAATATCAATTCATCAATTGTAAAACCTTTAGATTTTAAAAACTTTATTAATGCATCCCATTCATTTAAACTATAACCTAATCCAAATCTATTTATTACTTTAGTACTAATTCCTCTATTCTCTAAATATTTTTTCGCAAATGAGCTATTTTGTAAATTTGCATAATAAAATCTTGCAGCTTCTAAATTAGCCTTATATAGTCTTTCTTTTATTTGACTATTTTTATCTTTAGTTTCTGTATATGTAACATCAATGCCTAGCCTTTCAGCTAAATAAATTATTGCGTCTTTATAATCCAAATTTCTAATTTTCATTATGAATCCGACTACATTTCCAGCTGCTCCACAACCAAAGCAATGAAAAACTTGCTTGTCTTGCGAAACACTCAATGAAGGTCCTTTATCATTGTGAAATGGGCAAACCCCCATATAACCCCGCCCACTTTTTTTTAAGTTGACATATTCTGATATAATATCAACTATATCAGAACTTTCAATTACTTTTCTAACAACTTCTTCAGGTATCCTTCCCATTGTATCACCTTATTTATTCTACAAATTAATCATAAATCCTTCTTATAAATATAAATATTTTTTTAATTCCACATATTGTGACATGTTATATTATTATTCGACATAGTTTGGTCAATTCCTTCTTATTTACAAAAAATTAATAAATGTGCCCCCATGGGGAAGGTATGAATATATTAGTAAATTCATAAATCGCATACCTATCCGTCATACCAGCTATAAAGTCACATACTACACGTTCTATACCCCATTGATCAATTTTTTCTTCAAATTCATTTGGCATTTTATGTGGGTTCTTCATGTAATATTTGTAAAGTTCCTCGATTACACGAATTGCTTTCTCTTCTTCTAGCTTTGCTTTAGACCCTATATAGATATTTTTAAACATAAATTCTCTCAATTCCCATGTTGCTTGACCTATTTCACCTTTTAAACTAATTTCACCATCTTTTAAAGCAGTTTCAACGACTGCAACAATCATGTTATTTATTCTATCTGAATGTCCTTTTCCTAATATATTTATGCATTCTTTAGGCAAATCATTTATAGAAATTAAACCCGCCCTAATTGCATCATCTATATCATGATTAATATATGCAATTTTATCAGCTAACTTTACAACTTTACCTTCATTTGTTTCAGCAACCAAATCAGCTGAATGACATAGTATACCATTTCTCACTTCGTATGTTAGATTTAATCCATTTCCCTTTTCTAATAGATCAACTACTCTTAAACTTTGTTCATAGTGTTTAAAACCAATTGAAGTAATTTTATTCAAAACATTTTCGCCAGTGTGACCAAATGGTGTATGACCAAGATCATGACCTAATGCAATTGCCTCTGTCAAATCTTCATTTAATCTAATAGCACGCGAAATAGTTCTTGCAATTTGTGCTACTTCTAATGTATGTGTAAGACGAGTTCTATAATGATCTCCTTCAGGTGCTATAAAAACCTGTGTTTTGTGTTTTAAACGTCTAAACGCTTTAGAATGAATAATTCTATCTCTATCCCTTTGAAAATCAGTTCTCATAGCACACTTTTCTTCACCTTTTAGTCTACCTTTACTATCTTTGCTCTTAGTTGCCAAAGGTGATAATATTTTCTCTTCTAACTTTTCTTGATATTCTCTTAAATCCATAAAAACCACCACTTTATTTTAATCTATTAACTTAATATATACAACAAAAAATTTGCTTTACCTTCTATAAAAATAAAAATTCTGCAATTTAAAAATTTCTATATATTTATACATAAATATCATTTACCTTTTTAGTTAAGTTTAAACTAATATACTTATCATTCTATATTTAATTTTAAATACATATAATTTTAATGTATACAAAAAGAGGTGATGTTATGGAATATAGTATAATACCTATAACAAATGAATATTTGGGTGAAAAAGAATTAAGATTAATTTTAGATTTTTATCCATTTCAAATATTAAATATTGAAAATATAAAGGTAAAAAATGAAGATAAACCTAGAGCTGTTTATAAAATATATACATCTGAAGGTATAAAATGTTTAAAAAAGGTATATCATAACGAAGCTTCATTATTATTTATATATTCAGTTATAGAGTGGCTCTATTATAACAAAATAAATTGTCCTCGTTTTTTACCTACAAAGCAAGGAAAAAGATATGTTAAATATAATGATAATTTATTTGTTTTAATGGATTGGATTGAAGGAAGAAAGTGTGATTATGATAAAATTGATGATGTAAAGGAAGCTTCTAAAAATTTAGCTAAAATACATGTAAGAACAACAAATTTTAAAAGTATTGAGGGAAGTAAAATAAATATTTCTGATAAAAGTGTATATGAGAGCTATTCAAAACATTTTAATCAATTACTTAATTCATCTAATCGGGCATTTTATTATAAAGATAAATTTTCAAAGTTATTTCTAGAACACAGTGATTATTATATCGAATCAGCTAAAGAGTCTTTATTTATTCTATCTCAAATAGATTTTAGCTCAAAAGAACTTGTAGATTCAATATGCCACTATGATTATGTAAATAAGAATATTATTTTCACACAAGAGAATGATATTTACGTTATAGATTTTGATAAATGTAAGATAGATTATTCAATTAACGATTTATATATATTCATAAAGCGGATTTTAAAAAGAAAAAATACATGTTGGGATTTCGAAGTATTCAAAGCAATTATTGAAAGTTATGAAGAAAATAGAAAAATTAGCAATAGCGAATTTCAATTGTTACTTGCACAACTCATATTTCCACAAAAATTTTGGAAATTATCATATGACTACTTTAAAAATATAAACGTCTGTAACAAAAAATCCTTTTACAACATTTTAAAAAATATTATAAACCAAAAGAACAATCATCAAATTTTCACAGAAAAATTAATTAATTATTATAGACAAAAATATTAGAGTAGAGACAACTCTCTACTCTAATATTTTATTTTTATCTAGGATTTTTTACTTGAGCTTGAGCTGCTGCTAATCTAGCAATTGGAACTCTAAATGGTGAACATGATACATAATTTAATCCAACATTATGGCAGAACTCTACTGATGATGGTTCTCCACCATGTTCACCACAGATACCAAGTTTAATATCTGGTCTGGTTTGCTTTCCAAGTTCACAAGCCATCTTTACAAGTTTTCCAACTCCTGTTTGGTCAATCTTTTGGAATGGATCGTATTCAAATATCTTTTTATCATAATAATCCTTCAAGAATTTACCTGCATCATCTCTTGAGAAACCAAATGTCATTTGAGTTAAATCATTTGTTCCAAATGAGAAGAATTCAGCTTCTTTTGCTATTTCATCTGCTGTTAGCGCTGCTCTTGGAATTTCAATCATAGTTCCTACTTTATATTCTAAATTAATACCTTCTTTTTTAATTATTTCATCTGCAACTTTAACTATTATGTCCTTTACATACTTTAATTCTTTTATTTCTCCAACAAGTGGAATCATTATTTCTGGAACTATATTATATCCTAATCTCTTCTTAACATCAATTGCAGCTTCAATTATAGCCCTTGTTTGCATTTCAGCAATTTCTGGATAAGTTACAGCTAATCTACAACCTCTATGACCTAGCATTGGATTAAATTCTTTTAAGCTATCAACTGTTGATTTTAATTCCTCATAGCTAATTCCCATAGTACTTGCTAACTCTTTAATGTCTTCATCTTCATGAGGTAAGAATTCATGTAATGGTGGATCTAGTAATCTTATTGTAACTGGTCTATCTTCCATTGCTTCATAAATTCCTATAAAATCTTTTCTTTGCATTGGTAATAATTTGTCTAGTGCCTTTCTTCTTTGTTCTTCAGTTTTTGCTACTATCATTTCTCTTACAGCTGGTATTCTATCTTCATCAAAGAACATATGTTCTGTTCTACATAGACCAATACCTTCTGCTCCAAACTTAACTGCTTGTGCTGAATCTCTTGGAGTATCCGCATTAGTTCTAACCTTTAGCTTTCTAATACTATCAGCCCATTCCATAAATGTTCCGAAATAACCTGATATTTCTGGTTCTACAGTTTTAATTTTTTGACCATAAACTTTTCCTGTACTACCATCAATTGATATGTAATCGCCTTCATTAATTCTTAAATCACCAACTGTAAAGTATTTTCCTTCTTCATTAATTTTAAGTTCACCACATCCTGCAACACAACATTTACCCATACCTCTTGCAACTACTGCCGCATGAGAAGTCATTCCACCTCTTGCTGTTAAAATACCTTCAGCAGCAACCATACCTTCGATGTCTTCAGGTGATGTTTCAGTTCTAACTAAATTTACTCTTTCACCTTGTTGTCTTCTATTTTTTGCTTCGTCTGCTGTAAAGTATACTTTTCCACACGCAGCTCCTGGTGATGCTGGTAAACCTTTTGCTATTTCCTTTGCTGCTTTTAGTTCTGCTTGATCAAACATTGGGTGTAATAGTTGATCTAGCTGTTTTGGTTCTACTTTTAATATTGCTTCTTCTTTAGTTATTAGGCCTTCTTCAACCATTTCAACAGCAATTCTCAATGCCGCTTGAGCTGTTCTCTTACCATTTCTTGTTTGTAAGAAGTATAATTTTCCTTGTTCAATAGTAAACTCCATATCTTGCATGTCTTTATAGTGTTTTTCAAGTATATGTGCAATTCTCATAAATTCATCATAGCATTCTGGCATAACTTCCTTTAGTGTTTCAATGCTTTGAGGTGTTCTAATTCCAGCAACTACATCTTCACCCTGTGCATTCATTAAATATTCACCAAATATTTTATTTTCACCAGTCGATGGGTTTCTGGTAAATGCTACACCTGTACCAGATGTTTCACCCATATTACCAAATACCATCATTTGAACATTAACTGCTGTTCCCCAATCGCTTGGTATATCATTTAATTTTCTATAAACTATAGCTCTTGGATTATTCCATGAACGGAAAACTGCCTTAACAGCTTCTAATAACTGCGCTTTAGGATCAGATGGGAAATCTTCTCCTTTTTCTCTCCTATATAATTCCTTATATCTCTTAACTACCTCTTTTAAATTCTCAGCTGTTAAATCTGTGTCAAACTTAGCATTATTTTCTTCTTTAACTTCATCTAAAATATCCTCAAATAACCCCTTATCAATTTGCATTACTACATCACTAAACATTTGAATAAATCTTCTGTAGCTATCATATGCAAATCTTTCATTATTTGTTAACTTTGCCAACCCCTCTACTGTCTCATCGTTTAACCCTAGATTAAGTATAGTATCCATCATTCCAGGCATTGAAGCCCTAGCCCCTGATCTAACTGATACCAATAATGGATTTGAAGGATCTCCAAACTTTTTACCTGCTATTGCTTCCAATTTTTCAAGATGTTCAAAAATTTGAGCAATAACATCTTCCCCTATTACTTGACCATCGTCATAATACTTTAAGCATGCCTCAGTTGTTACAGTGAAACCTTGAGGTACTGGCAAACCAATATTAGTCATTTCAGCAAGGTTTGCACCTTTACCTCCCAATAAATTCTTCATACCAGCGTTACCTTCACTAAAAAGGTAAACATACTTTTTTGTGTTCATGTTGACAACCCCCTGTCTTTATGTCTTTATATTAAATTTATTTTTAAACCAAACCCTGTAGGACATTTTCTGTCCCACCTAATTAAAATACCCCTTATTTGCCTTCCCCTAATCTTACTAACAACTTTGTAATATTTGTTTTTGAAACCTTTCCAGTTATTTTATATACTTCTTTCCCATCTTGAGAAATTGATTTTTCAACAACTGGCAAACTGTCTACTTCATGTTCAATTATTTTTTTAGCAGCTTCAAATGCTGTATCCTCATCAGAAACTGTAATTATGTTTGGCATTCTAGTCATTATAATTCCTACAGGAACTTTGTGTATATCAAGATTACCTAATGCAATTTTTAGGAAATCTTTTCTTGATACAGCTCCTGTTAGATGATCATTATTAACTATAAATATTGTTCCAGCGTCATTTAAAAACAATTGCACTATAGCATCATAAACTGTTGTTTCTTCTGATACAATTGCTGGTTTTGATTTAATTTCTGAAACTTTTATATCCTTTATAGCTTCATATATTAAACTATTACTACTCTTTTTTGAATATAAATAACCTACTTTAGGTCTAGCTTCTAAAATACCTGTCATTGTTAAAATAGCTAAATCAGGTCTTAATGCAGCTCTGGTAACATTAAGCATTTCAGCTAATTTCTCACTTGTTATTGGTTGATTCTTCTTAACTAATTCTATTATTTCTTCTTGTCTTTTTGAAAGTTTAATAATAATCACCCTCTCTGCATTCATTTAATATACATAATTATACCTAATATTATATATTATTATATAAATGCAGAGAAATAATTACAATATATTTTATAAAAAAACAACAATATGTAATAATTTTTTGTATATTTTTATTTTTATAAATGTTTTATCTTATATGTATATTTTATCATTATTTTCTAATTTTTCAACAATAATATTATTCAAAAAATTAGAATAAGTCAGAATTAACTGACTTATTCTTTGTTATTGTTAAGTTCTTCGGCAAATTCTTCAATTTTTGTTTCAACTTGCTGTTTAATATTGTTTTTTGCTTCATTTGTTTGATTTATTACTTCATTGATTTTTTCTTCAACATTTTCTTTTATATCATTATATTTTTCTTTCATATAATC
>JAOAFH010000071.1 GCA_026416355.1 Clostridiales bacterium
TATTATATCTGCAGTTTTAGGAGTTTTAATAATAATGCTTTTATTTAGACTAATAGGTATCTTTTCAAAGAAAGGGTTAGAAAGTTAGATGGATTGGCTAAAGGAAAAGGATAATTTTGAATTTGATATAAGAAATGAGTCTTTTATTGAAAAAACATTAAATACGCTTTTAAGTTTACTATCAAAAATAAGACAGTTTGATAATAGGGATAGAGGTATTTATAAACTGCATGAGGCATTTAAGTTATATTTTACTTTAGTTAATATAATACTCCTATCCCTTTCCTTTAATAAACATTTTATAATGTTAAATTCTGCTTATGTAATTTTATTAATAATACTTTTAGATGATAAAGTTGTTTTAACCATATTAAAGGTATTTTTAACAAGTATTTTTGTTTCAACTTTAATAATAGGGCCTTCTTTATTTTTTGGAAACAAAAATGCAGTAATAGTTATATTAAAAATAACTTTATCAGTTGTTTTATCAATGATAATGTCTATAACATCAAATTGGCATAATGTAATTGCAGCATTTAGATTAATTAGAGTTCCTAATGTTGTGCTTTTTATTTTTGATTCAGCTATAAGGTTTATTTATCTTTTATCAAAAAGGGCCTATGAAATACTAGTAAGTTTAAAGATAAGAAGTGTTGGGTATATTAAAAGTCCATATAGCACATTATCACAAATAATGTATAATCTATTTGCAACTACAATAGACATGAGCTTTAAAATGGATGAAGCACTAGAATGTAGATGTTTTAGTGGAGAATATAATTATAAAATATATAAAAAAGTTGGAGTTTTAGAAGGTTTATATAGTATAATAAATCTGTTGATTATACTATTATTTTTTATGTTAAGGTGAGAAAATGATTGAACTAAAAAATATAACTTGTAGATTAAATCAAAATTTAGCTCTAGATAATATATCGTTAACTATTATGCCAGGTGAAAGTATTGCTATTATAGGTCCCAATGGTTCAGGCAAAACTACACTATTAAAGGTGTTAAATGGATTAATCAATATAAGCAGTGGTGAGTATATTTTTGATGGACAAAAAATTGATTCAAAATTTTTAGAGGATAGTAGGCAAAGAAAAATTTTTCATAAAAGAATAGGATTTGTTTTTCAAAACTCAGATAATCAGCTTTTTTGCAAAACAGTATTTGATGAGATAGCATTTGGGTTACTTCAGTTTAATATTGAATATAAAGAGGTAGAAAAAAGAGTTAATGATTGCCTAAAGCTACTTGAAATTGAACACATTAAAAACAGAGTTCCATACACTTTAAGTGGTGGAGAAAAGAAAAAGGTTGCAATAGCTGCAACCCTTGCATTAAATCCAGAGGTTTTGGTTTTAGATGAACCTTTAAATGAAATTGATCCTAAAAGTAAAAGAAAGTTAAAGGAGCTCTTATTTACATTAAATCAGTATGGCAAAACAATAATCTGTGCAACACATGATTATGACTACTTCGATGGCCTATTTAAGAGGGCTATTGAAATTTCAAGCGAGCACAGAATTATATACGATGGAGATTTTGATAAATGGCATCCTCATCACATATAACATTTAGAGGTTGCTTAATATTTCGATTGTTTCAATAGTAGTCTTTTTCCATGAATAGATGCTGCTTCTTTTGAGTGACTTTAAAACCATTTTATTATAAAGGTTTTGGTCGCTTAAAAGTAGGAGCATTTTTTCTTTTATATCATCCACATCATATGGGTCTATATATAGTGCATCATCTCCTAAAACTTCTGGAATTGAGGTTTTGTTTGATGCAATAGTTGGAGTTCCACAGGCCATAGCTTCAAGTGGAGGAAGACCAAATCCCTCGTAAAAAGATGGATATATAAATATCTTTGCAGCATTATAGAATATAGGTAACTCTTCAACAGGAACATATCCAGTAAATATCACATCATCCTTTAAATTGAGTTTGTATGCAAGGTCACGGTAGTCATAATATGACCTTCCCTTTTTACCCAAAATAACAAGCTTAATTGGAGATTTATATTTTTCTTTTAATAAAGAGAAAGCCTGAATTATACCCTTTATATTTTTTCTTGGGCTAAATCCTCCAACATACAATATAAATTCATCTTCAATTCCATAGTTTCTTTTAACAAATGACATACATGTTTCCTTATCCATTGGGTAATAAAAGTCTTCAGCAGCAAGATGAGTTACATATATTTTATTTTCATCAAAACCTAGAGTTTTAGATATGTCCTCTTTAGAATAATTAGATACGGTTATGATTCCGTCTATTCTGTCTAAAAGCTTTGGAACTTCCCTTAAATATATCTCAAGATATTGTGGGCCAACTGTTTCAGGCATCTTATATGGAATGACATCATGTAGAGTGATAAAAAATTTACAATTTTTTTCGTTTGGAAGTCCAATTCCGTTTTGTGGAACAAAATAAACATCAATTGACATATTTGATATTACATTTGGTATATAAACATCTTCCCAAAACGTATCCTTACTTCTGTCATCAATAACGTTTACATTTATATTTTTATTTAAATCAAGATCAGAATTATTATCATCAGGAAGAAAGTATGTGTATGTGTTTATCTTATCTAGTTTACAAATATTATATATTATTTGATAGGTATAAGTTCCAATACCTGTGCCACGATACCATCTAGCAGCCCTTGCATCAACTCCTATTTTCATAGCTACTCCTTAAAAAAATTTCTACAATATATATTATGTTGCATATAAAAAACTGTGAAAAAATAGCCTGCGGGGAGCAGGCTTTGTTAAAGGAAAAAAGCAGCTATTTTATTTTCTATATTATGCATGGGATAAATAGATTAACTTAACCACTACTATTATATGTTTTTGTTTTATGCTTAACAATAGACAAACAAAAAGTAAATATATTCTGTAAATTCAAACAATACAACAAATTGAAAGTTTGGCGGCACATTTGGACATTTGTACAAATGTCCGTAGCGTGTCACTTAACTTCGGCTTGTTACTGTCCTATCAAAAATTCTGAAAATTAAATTTGTAAAAATCAATCATTGATAAATGTTACAAAAAATAAATATATAGAATGTTTGTATAAAACTTTAGGCATAGTTTAAACTGCCTTTACATAAAAATGAATAAAGGGGGTGGTGTTATGGTAAGAGAAACAGAAATATCAAATCAATTTGGATTTAGAATATACGATTGTATTCCTAAAAAGGGGGTATATCTTCTTAAAACAGATAAGGGGAATAAATGTTTAAAGAAAATAGCTTATGGAACACAAAAGCTTAACTATATTTATAAGGCTAAGGAACATATTATACAAAATGGTTTTGATAAGGTGGACAAATATAATTTGTCACTTAGTAATGTTCCATATGCAATGGTAAACGAGGATTTATATATTGTTACAGATTGGATTGAAGGAAGGGAATGCGATTTCAAAGAAATTGAAGACGTTAAGGTAGCAGCCAAAACACTTGCTCAGTTCCATAATTGTGCGGTAGGTTTTGAAATGGAGGACAACCTAAAGGCAAGATGTGATGTTGGAAAGCTACCATATACTTTGGAAAAGAGACTAAGAACACTTAAAAAAATGAGGGATATGGCATCTAAGAATAAAAAGAAAACTGAATTTGATATGATATATCTATCAAATGTTGATAGTTTCTATGAACTTGCCAAAACAGCCTATGCAAGTTTAAATTTAGAAAGCTATAAAAAGGTTTGTGAAATGTCACTTGATAAAAAGGTATTGTGTCATCATGATTACACATATCATAACATATTAATAAATAATGATGATGTGTACTTAGTTGACTTTGATTACTTAAAATGTGAAGTTCAAGTATATGATATTGCTACATTGATAGTTAAGACATTAAAGAGGGTAGATTGGAACATAGATTATGCAAAGGCTATATTAAAAGAGTATAATTCAATAAGAGAGCTAACAAGAGAAGAAAAGGATGTGTTAAAAACTCTTTTAATGTTCCCACAAAGATTCTGGAGACTAGCAAATAGATATTATTATAAAGAAGCTAGTTGGACAGAGTCAACATTTACAAAGAAGCTAAATGAGATAGTTGAAGAGAAGGAACTATATCTGCAATTCTTATCAAAATTAGATGAGATATTATAAAAAAGTTCCACTATGGGTGTTTCCTATAGTGGAACTTTTTTATGTAGTATCTTTTTTATGTCAATGGACCTTGCCTCCTCATATTATGTATAAAGGAGGTGATGTACATGGAGGAATTTAAAGTGGGAGATATTGTAGTTAGAAAATCATATGGTGGAGATGTATTTTTTAAAATAATGGAAATTGTAAAAAGACAGGATGGAACAAATCTTTATATTTTAAAGGGCACAAACTATAGACTTGTGGCAGATGCTCTAGAAAATGACCTAGAAAAGCCACCAATATCAAAGATTACAAAGGATGATGATGAAACAAACAAAAAGGTTAACACAATGATAAAAAGAGCAGTTCTTCAAAGAAGAGCACAGGGGACCTTTCAAAGAATAGACATGCCAAGTCAAAATTCCAATGTTACATTTGGAAGACCAGGCAAGGTCCTTCATATTGATGGAGATGAAGAGTATTTAAATATTTGTCTTAAGGGATATAGACAATTAGGAATTGAAGCGCAGGGGAGATTTGTTCCTGAAGTTAGACAGCCAGATGTTGTAATGGATTTATTAAATCAAGTAAGGCCAGATATTCTTGTTTTAACAGGGCATGATGCTATGATAAAGGGAAGTCAAAACTACAAAAGTATTGATAACTACAGAAATTCAAGATATTTTGTTGAGGCTGTAAGACGAGCAAGGGAATATGAACCATCCTATGATGATTTGGTTATTTTTGCAGGTGCGTGTCAATCGTTTTATGAAGCATTAATTGAGGCAGGAGCAAATTTTGCAAGCTCTCCTAATAGGGTATTTATTCATGCAATGGACCCTGTTTTTATATGTGGGAAGGTTGCATTTTCAAGTATAGCAAAGTTTTTAAATCCAAGGGAAATAGTAGAAAGCACTATAACAGGAATAAAGGGAATAGGTGGACTTGAAACACGAGGCAAATATAGAGAAGGATTACCTAAATCACCATATGTATAGGTGGTGTATTTATGATTAAGATCAAATAATTATATTTAAGGGATATTGTATGTGAATCGCTATTGAATCTAGGTTTAGATGTGTTTTCTCTTCCTAAAGAGCTTATTAAGGCTTTTGTTGTTTTAAAGAGAAGTGAGTTTATTACTTGTGTCAAAAATTCAGGATATTATAAAAGTAGTAAAAATATAGATATAGCATTAGATAAGCTTAATGCACTTAATGAAGAACAGCAGAATATATTATATTCTGCTTATGATGAAACAGATGGTGTAATTGTATTAAATTTAGGGGAGCCAGTAGAGCTTTTCTTTACTAAATGCTGTGGTGGAGGAACGTCAAACTCAGAAAATATATTAGGATACAAGGTTAATTATCTAAGAAAGGTTTTGTGTAAAAAATGTAGTGAAAGATGCGAGGAAGTAAAGGTTGACTGTAATACTTTAGCAGAACTTTTAAATTGTAGAATAAAATATAAAGAACAAATAAGAGAAATAATAAAGGATGTGTCAAGAGACGACACAGGGAGGATAAGAAAGCTAAATATACTTGGTAAAGATATAACAGGTGAAAAGATAATGGAGCTTTTAAAACTTCCAAGTAACAGAATATATTTCAAAGAAGATAGCATTGTATTAAAGGTTATAGGAGAAGGATTAGGCCTAGGGATTTGCGTAGAAGGGGCAGTAAATTTAGCCAATGAAAATAAAGATTTTAAGGATATAATTGAGTATTATTATACTGGAGTTGAGTTTGTTAAAATAGATGAGCAAAAGATAGTAAATAGTTTAGAGGGAAGAAAGATAGTTATAGATGCTGGACATGGTGGAAAGGATTTTGGAAATATAAATGGAGATGTAAAGGAAAAGGATATAAATCTTTTTATAGCATTAAAATTAAATGAGCTTCTAACAAATAAGGGTGCAGATTGTACTTTAACAAGATATAAAGACGAGGACATTCCTTTATCTGATAGAGTAAAAATAATAAATAGAAAAAGACCAGACATTTTTATAAGCATACACCAAAATAGCTTTCCACAAGAGAGTGTCAATGGAATAGAGGTATATTGTTTTAAAGATGATAGCGATGCAATAGAGTTATCTTCCATGATACTAGATAGTGTTAGTAAAAATGTAGAACTAAAAAACAGAGGAGTAAGAAATGGAGAATATTATTTATTAAGGGAGAGCAAGAGTACAGGTGTTATTGTTGAGTGTATGTATATTACAGGTAACTATGACAGTCAAAAACTAGAAGAAGATAGTTTAGAAAAAATTGCAGAGGCAATATATGAAGCTGTTTGCGAGTATTTTAATGTAAATAAGTAAATTGTAATAATGCCAGGGTGTTTTTAAAATGGCTTGGCATTATTACAATTTTTTATGTCAAATAGAGAATGTATAAGATATATAAAGAGATTTAGAGAAAATAGCACAAAATGAGGTGTTAATAAAAAATTCATAAAAAGTAAACATAAAATTTTAGTTGACACATAGAAAAAATGCTGATAAAATATATTATTTTGTTTGACAAAATTAATTATTTGGAGTAAAATTGTATTTGTGGAAAGAGGGTGTTTGTTATGAGAGGTAAAGAACTTTTAGAAGCCATCAAAAAAAATATAGATGAGCATGTTGGTGAAAAGGTTCTGCTAAAGGCAAACAGTGGAAGACGTAAAATGCTTGTTCGAGAAGGCGTTTTAGAACAAACTTATCCTAATATATTCGTAGTAAGAATCGAAGCAAGTGACAACACATCAAGGGTAGTTTCATATAGTTATTCAGATATACTAACTAAGAATGTACAAATAGTCTTTGAAAACAATGAAGTAGCTATATAAAAAAATAAACCGTTAATTCGGTTTATTTTTTTATGCAAAAAATCACAAAGACCACCGGGGAAGTGGTCTTTGTGTGGGGTTATGGGTTTGGCAGCTTATTTTAAAATAGGGGGATAAAAGATTAAGGTTTCTTTAGGGTATTGAGAATTTATGAGAGGTTATATGGTCATCAACAATTACTAATGATAAAGCAAAGCAAGAAAAATGTCAATATATATCGAAAAAAGAAGTAAAATTAAAAAAATTCAATCGAAATTTTATTTTTGTCATAAAAATAAGATAGGTACTATATACTATATTAGGTAATTTGGGGAGGGAGGATATAATGTCAGTAGAATTAATTAGAGATATTTTAAACTACGAAAGAATAATAGCTGAAGGTTCCAGTCAAACTATGGTAGATGGTGATATCGTTATTGACGAAATGAACCCAGACATAGATAGGATACTTAATGTTGATGGAGATGCCATAATTTCAGACAGTGTTGTTTTAGAAGACAAGGTTTTAGTAGAAGGAAAAATGCGTTTTACAATTCTTTATTCTTCAAAGGGGGAAACAGTTACCCTAAAGAAACAAGAAACAGTATCTAATTTCAAGCAATATGTTCAAGCACCAATGGCTGTACCTAATATGTCATGTAAGGTTATTCCTGTGATTGAGCAAATTGAATACGATACTGTAGCCGAAAACAAGATAAAGGTAAATGCAATAATTAGCCTAAAGACAGTTGTTTACCAAAAGAGTGAGGCAGAAACAGTTGTAGATATGAAGGCTAATGAGCTACAATCTCTAAAGGATAATATGAAAGTTTGTGAATATGTAACACAAAACAATTCAAAGGTTATTGTAAAGGGCAAGCTTGAACTTCCACAGGATAAGGGTGAGTTTGCAGATATTGTTAAGTTGGCTGCACATGTACACAAAAAGGACTTAGTAGTACAAGACGGTAAACTTGTTGTTAATGCATGTGTTTTAACAAGAGTGCTATTTACAACAAACAAAGGGGAAACAATGAGCCAAGATGTAGATACAGCATTTACTGATGAAATGATGATTGAAAACCTAAAGCCAAATATGAAGTGCAATGTAACATTTAAGGTAGATGACCTGAATTGTGAAGTTCTTGAAAATGAAGCAGGAGAAAGAAGAGTTCTTGAACTTCAAATAGGCATTGATATTTGTGCAAAGGTTTATAATGAAAGACAAGTTGAAAGGTTGGTAGATGCATATACTTCTACATCAAGATTTGAATTCTCAAGAGACAACATAAATGCAATTGGCTACTTTAATGAAGGAATTGATAGTCAAACATTAAAAGAAAGAATTACAATAGATGATGAACTTGAAGGAATTAGGGATTTAGTATATGTTGATGTTAATCCTGTTATTACAGAAACAAAAATAGTAGAAGATAAGGTTGTTTGTGAAGGAGTATTAAGGGTTTGTGCTATTTATAAGCCAGATAGAGAAGAAGAAGATTTAATAAGCTATAAAGAGGAAGTTCCATTTAAATCAACTGTTGCGATTGATGGTGCAAGAATAGATATGCTTGAGGAAGTTGAAGCTAATGTTGAATTTGTATCATTCGACAAGGCTTCACAAAGAGAATTTGATATAAAGGTAGTTCTTGAAGTTTGTGCTAGACTATTTAATAAGATGACAATCGAAATAATAAAAGAAATAGATGAAATTGATGTTGAAGAAATTCTAAAGAATATGCCAAGCTTAGTTTTATACACAGTTCAACCAAAGGATACTTTATGGAAAATTGCTAAGAAGTATTCAACTTCAATTGATGATATTGTAAAGCTAAATGATATTGATAATCCAGATATGATAATGCCAGGAACAAAGCTTATAATTCCAAAGAAGGGATTTATGAAGTAATCAATTTATGGGCTGTCGCAAAGGGCGACAGCCCTGCTTTATAAATATATATATGTTTGCAGGAATTTTTTAGCTGATATATAATTATATATACTAAAGGAGGAGTGAATATGGAAAGTATTATAATAGATTCACCAGCAAAGATTAACCTCTCTCTTGATGTTATTGGGAAAAGGGAGGATGGTTATCATCTATTAGAGATGATAATGCAAACCATATCATTATATGATAAGGTAAAAATATCAAAGAGTTCAGAGATGATGGTTACTTGTAGTGCACAGGGTGTTCCATGTGATAAAAGTAACATTGCTTATAGAGCTGCAGAATTAATGAAAAGTAGATTCAATATAGGAGATAACTTTAAAATAGAAATAGAAAAAAATATACCTGTTGCAGCAGGGCTTGCAGGAGGAAGCACCAATGGCGCAGCAGTGATAAAGGGAATAAATGAACTTTATTCACTAAATCTTTCAAAGGATGATATGATGGAGATAGGACTAAAGCTTGGTGCAGATGTTCCATTTTTCTTTGAAGGAGGAACATGCTTAGCTGAGGGGATAGGAGAAAGATTAACTAAGCTTAGCGATATTTCATGTTCATTGGTTGTTGCAAAACCACCTATATTTGTTTCTACTAAATATGTTTATCAAAATCTAAAATTAGATGAAATTGTTGTTCATCCAAATACAAAAAGATTAATAGAATATATTAAAGAAAATAATATTAGATATTTAGCAGATTCAATGGTAAATGTTTTGGAAAGCGTAACAATAAAGGAGTATCCTGTAATACAGGAAATAAAAAATATCATGCTTGAATTTGGGGCACTAGGAAGCATGATGAGTGGAAGTGGTCCATCGGTTTTTGGAATATTTGAAGATATAAAGGATGCTCAAAAATGTCATAACAGACTTAGAGATTACATAAAGGAAGTATATGTTGTAAGCACAATAAACAAAGGGGTGTAGGGGATGGTTAATGCCGTTATTTTAGCAGGTGATAAGGGAGATAAGGGGGTATCAAAGGCCCTACTTAAAATAGGTAATAGATACATGGTGGAATATATAATAGAGTCACTTAAAAAATCAAACTGTGTATCTAAAATATATATGGTGGCTGATGAAAATGTAAAAAATGTAATTTTAGATAAGGTAGATGGGTACATAAAACCTGCAGGAGATATAATAGATAATATAAAATCAGCAGCAAAACAAATAAATGATGATAATACACCACTTATAATATGCACAGCAGATATACCTCTAGTTAGCAGTGAAGCTATATATGACTTTGTAAAAACATGTATAGATAAAAAAATAGATGTGGGCTATCCAATTATAGATAAAAAACTAAACGATGAAAAATATCCTGATGTAAGAAGAACCTATGTTAAGATGAAGGATGGAACATATACAGGAGGAAACATCGTATATATTCATCCAAGGGCAATAGAAAACTGTACAAATAAGGCAAAGGAACTTGTGGAGTATAGAAAAAAACCACTAAAGATGGGACAAACATTAGGCTTTACATTTTTGATTAGACTTGCACTTGGAGTTTTGACTATATCAGCTGTTGAAAAAAAGATAGCCGATATGTTTAATGTTAATGGAATTGCAATAAAAACAAAATATCCTGAGATAGGAAACGATGTGGACAAAGAAGAGGATATAGTTTTTGTGGAGAAATATTTACATATAGGGTAGGAAGAAAGTCAACTGGCACCCAATGGACATTTGGAACAAATGTCCATTGGGTGCCAGTTGACTTTCTTTTTTTATGCATAAATCCACCTTAACCTGTAAAAATTAATGTAAAGGAGTGGTGTTATGCCTATTTTGAAATTTTTTAAGGAATACTTTGATTTTGTTGTAGCATTGTTGTTTATAATTTCTTCATTATTTTTATATTTTGATGCAAAAGAGTATCAAAAAAAGGGAATGCAGAAGGAATATAAATTCTGTAGGTTTTTCATGTACTTATATATAGTAATTGCAATAGTAGGATATGTTTTATACCTAAAGCTTGAAGTTTAGGGGTGATTTTATGAACAAAAGGGAGATTATCTATGAATATGTTCCAGACAAAAAGACTAAAATAAGTAGTTTTCTAGATGACAATATAATATCAATTAAAAATATATTAAAAGATTGTGATGATGTAGTTTATAGGCAGTTTAAGATAGGTGGAGATGCTGGTCAAGATGTGTTTTTATTTTACATAGATGGTATGGCAAATAAGGAGCTTTTAGATGAATTTGTTTTGCAGCCTTTAATGCTTACAGCTAGAATGGTTCCACCTACATATGAAGAGATAAAAGAAAAGCTATTTGATGCTTCAAAATCTGCAGCAATGGCAATTACTGATTTTAAAGATAGTGATTATATAGAAGAAATAGTTTTAGCTGTATTATCAGGTGATACAGCAATCATAATAGATGGGTTTGAAAAGGCGATTGTTGTTGCAACAAAATATTTCCCTGTAAGAGGAATTCAAGAACCAACATCAGAAACAGTAATTAGAGGTTCAAGGGATGGTTTTGTTGAAACAATTAGAATGAATACAGCGCTTGTTAGAAGAAGAATAAGAGATCCAAGGTTTAAAATTAAACAAAAACAGATAGGTGTTCGCTCAAAAACAGATTTAGCTATCATGTACATAGACGATATTGCAGATAAAAAGATTGTTGATGAGATCGTAAAAAAATTAGACGCAATTAATATAGATGCTATTTTAGATAGTGGATATATTCAGCAATTTTTAGAAGAAAGAACCTTTTCAATATTTCCACAGGTACAAACAACTGAAAGACCAGATGTTGTAGCAGCAGCAGTATATGAAGGAAGGATTGCTATACTTGTAGATAACTCACCATTTGCATTAATTGTACCTGTAACATTAACTGCCTTTTTCCAATCACCAGAGGACTATTATTCGAGAAGTGATGTTGTTAGTTTTGTGAGGATTTTAAGGGTTATGTCAGGAGGACTATCAATACTTGCGCCTGCCCTTTATATTGCAATAACATCATTTACACCAGGGATTATTCCAACTAAACTTGCATTATCAATAGCAGCTACAAGAGAGGGAGTGCCCTTTCCAGCATTTATTGAGGCAATAATAATGGAACTTACACTAGAACTATTAAGAGAAGCAGGAGTTAGACTTCCAAGGCCAATTGGTTCTACAATCGGTATAGTAGGAGGTCTTGTAATAGGTCAGGCAGCAGTATCAGCTGGTATTGTTAGCCCCATTATGGTTATTGTTGTTGCAATAACAGCAATAGCATCCTTTACAATACCAAACTATGAAGTTTCTGCAGCATTTAGATTGGTTAGATTTTTGCTTATGATTCTAGCTACTATATATGGTTTATATGGTGTGATGCTGGGGCTAATCATGGTATTGATACATTTATGTGAACTTAAAAGCTTTGGAGTTCCTTTTTTGGCACCAATTGCACCATTTGAACCTTCGGATTTAAAGGACTCTTTGGTTGTAAGACTACCATGGAAATATATGATAAAAAGACCTAAACATATTAATCCAAAGGATGAAATAAGACAGGTAGGTGATGAAGATGATGAACAGTAATGATAAAATATCAAGCTATCAATTAGGGGTTTTAGTTTATTTGACCGTGTTAGGTGTAGGCATATTAACTCTTCCTGCTTCAATGGCAAAGGAAGTTGAAAATGATGGCTGGATATTGGCGATTATAGCGGGAATTTTGTGTATAGGAATTGTGTATATAATGTGTAAAGTGGGAGAGAAGTATCCGCAAAATGGCTTTGTTGGAACACTTAAAATATTATTTGGAAAATTTTTGGGAGTTATTTTGGCGTTACCAGTATTTTTCTATTTCCTACTATTCACATCTCTTGAAACTAGAATATTCGGTGAAACTGTAAAATTATTTTTATTAAGTAGAACACCACTAGAATTTATAATTATTCCAATACTAGTTGTTTCTGTATTTCTAGCAAGATTAGGTATCGAACCAATTGTTAGGTTTTTTGAAGCTGTAACACCAGCAATTTTATTTGTACTTTTTTTTCTAATTCTAATTGCTATTACAAATACAGATTTTAGTAATTTAAAACCCGTATTATCACATGATCTATTAAGTTTTGTTAAGGGAGTAAAATCAGCTCTTTTTGCCTATGCAGGTTTTGAGGTACTTTTAATTGTTTTTCCATTTATAAAAGAACCCAATAAAGCATGTAAAGTATCAAGAAATGCTATATTCTTACTTATATTGGCCTATGTTATTGTAATAATTGAAAGCTATGCTAAGTTTGGAGTTAAGCTTACACAAACATTTATGTATCCTACTCTTAGTATGATTAAAGCATCTGATGTACCAGGGGCATTTATAGAAAGAATTGAAGGTGTTTTAGAGGCACTTTGGGTTTTGTTTGTATATACAACCATAGTATCGCTTTTATATTCGCTAAGTATAGTTGCAAAGGACATAATTGGACACATTGAAGCAAAACATTTTGTGGCTATTGCTTTACCATTTTTGTATTTGACTTCTTTAATTGGAGACAGCATTATTGACATGATGCAATATGGAGATCTTATAACATCAACATTAGGTTTATATACAATATTTATATTACCAATAGCTATGTTCATAGTTTCTAGGTTTAAAAAGGCAGGTGCAAAACAATGAAAAAGTTTTTAGCACTACTTATTTTATTATCTAGCCTATTTTTATCAGGGTGTTGGGATAAAATAGAAATAGATGAAAGAGCATTTGTAGGAGGTATATATGTAGATGTTTTAGAAGGCGGGAAATCTAAAAGTGGAGATATAAAATCATTTTACGAACAAGATATGAATAATAGATTAAAGGTTATATTTACAATAGCAAACCCTAAAGCAATAGCTGGTGGAGGAGAAGAAGGGTTTATTACAGTTGAAGCAGAGGCAGACAGTATACCTGATGCAATTAGAAAAATAGGAGTAAGACTAAATAGAACACCATTTTTTGCACATGCAAAGGTTTTGGTTATATCTAAAAATATTTTAAAGGATTCAAAGGTGTTTAGAGAGCTCATAGATTATGCAGAAAGAGAGCCAGATATAAATGCACAAGTTAATGTTATGATGTTAGATGGAAGTATAGATGAGCTTGTTAAAATCAAGCCTAAGCTTGATATATATTTAGTTACATATATTCAAGGTGTTTTTAATAATGCTCAAAATTTATCCTACATTGTTCCTATAAAGCTTTTGCAGCTTACAGCTCAGCTTAATGCAGGAGAAAAGGCATATATACCAATTATTACTGTCAAAAAAGATGAAATAGAAATAAAGGGAGTTGCCCTAATAAAGGATAACAAACTTTACAAAACTGTTGATGAAAAGTATTTAAGAGCTTTTCAATATTTAAATAGCCAATTAAAGGGTGGAAGAAAATTTATAAATTACAATGGAACATCGGTTTCATATTTTATCCAAGACAATTATCGAGACCTTTATGTAAAGGATGATAACGG
Source organism: Clostridiales bacterium (assembly GCA_026416355.1). Classification (GTDB taxonomy): domain Bacteria; phylum Bacillota; class Clostridia; order Clostridiales; family Caloramatoraceae; genus Thermobrachium. The sequence continues at coordinate 14,356 of JAOAFH010000071.1, forward strand.
CAAATTAAAGTTTATACTTAAAGCTGAACTTGAAGGATATATAGAAAACAATATATTTAGCAAAGAGCAATTAGAAAAAAAGGACCTAGACAAGATGGAGGAGATACTTTCAGAGTCATTTAAATTAGAACTTATGGAAACAATAAAATATTTTCAAGAAGATGTAGGAGCAGACTATTTAGGATTAGAGGATTATACAAGAAAAAATTACAACAAAGTATATAAAAAATTTAAAGATAATTGGGATGAAGCCTTTAAAGAAGCAGAGTTTGAAGTAGAGGCTAAGGCATTTATCAGAAGAATTGGATCAAAGAAATAAAATTGGTAATGTTAGATAACAAAAGAGTCATTAACAATTATGAAGTATAGTGATATTTTACTAAGAAACTCTAAGATTTTTTGTATAAAAATTTATATCATTTTTAGTTAATGTCTATGTAGACGGACTAGATTTGGTGCATTTGTATTTCATAAATAAAGATTTTTAAAAGTTGAGTATCTTAGAGCTGCTTAGATTATATCCAAAAACTTTTTGATTGCTTAATGGCTCATTTTTTTTGTTTTATGTATGTTTAAAATAAAAAATATTGGAAAAGATAATAGTAAATAGATTTTGAGGGGGATTTAAAATGAAAAGGTATGTTGTTGTAATATTACTAGGTATTATAGTAGGTTCAATGTTTTTTGGAAGCAATAATGCAAGTGGACAAGACTATAAGGAAAAGCTTATAAGATTTCATGTAATTGCAAACAGTGACTCAAAGGAAGATCAAAATGTAAAATTAAAGGTTAGAGATGCTGTTTTAAAGGAAATAGGTCCAAAATTACAAAAGGCAAAATCAAAGGAAGAGGCAATTGAAATAATAAATCGAAACATAGATAAAATAGTTGATATATCAAATAAAACATTAAATAAAAATGGTTTTAAATATACATCAAAGGCTACCATAGGCACATATAAATTTCCTATTAAAAATTATGGAGATATAACTTTACAAGAAGGAGAATACACTGCCCTTAGAATTGTTTTAGGAGAAGGTGGAGGAAAAAATTGGTGGTGTGTAATGTTTCCACCACTATGTTTCATTGATATTACAAAGGGACTTACAACAGAAAACACACAAAAAGAATTAAAAAGGGTTTTAAATGATGATGAAGTTAAGGAAGTTGTAAATTTAAATGATGAACAAAAATTACAAAAAGAAGTTATTGAAAATCAATCACAACAACAGGTTGTATTTAAATTTAAAATAGTTGAGGTAATAGAAAATTTGTTGAATAAATAAAAATAAAGTCCTAAAATCGGACTTTATTTTTATTTATTTGCTAACTTTATCATAAGCTCACATATATCCTTAGCTGCATTTGGCTTTGCTTTTTCTCTGCATGCCTCAGCCATGTGTTTTAGCCTATTTTTACTATTTATAATCTGCATAAGAATACTTACAATACTATCATCAGTGTGTATCCTAGCTGCAATTCCATTGTTTAAAAGATAATCTGCATTTTTTTCCTCTTGTCCAGGAATTGCTGAATTAATAACTATAGGAAGTTCCTTTATTAGAGCTTCTGTAATTGTAAGTCCACCAGGTTTTGAAATTAATATATCTGATGCAGACATTAAAAGGTTTACTTTATCTGTGTAATCAAATATTATTGATTTTTTATTTGACCTTGATGCAATTTCAATAAGCTGATTTTTAAGCTTTATGTTTTGACCTGTACAAGCAATTATTTGTAAGTCTAATTTTGAAAAAGAAAGCTTTTCAAATATATCTCTAATATTTCCGATTCCCAAGCCTCCGCCCATAAGAAGAACTGTTAGTTTGTCTTCAATTCCTAATTCTTTTTTGGCAACATTTTTATCTATTTTTTCTAAAAACTCTTCAGAAACAGGAATACCAAGTGGATAGATAGTATTAGGCTCAATTCCCTTTTCGATTAAATCCTGAATGAAATCTTCATTAGGAATAACATATGCATCAATATGGCTGTAAAACCAAAAAGAATGTGGTGCATAATCAGTTAAAATTGCAACTGTTGGAGTGGTAATTTTGTTTTTCTTTTTTAATTTTGACACCATTTCAAGAGGAAATGGATGTGTACACAATATAACATCTGGTTTATAATCTTCTATTAGTCCCTTTAGTTTAATAGATAGTATTTGATTTATTATGCTTGAAATATTAGATAGAGCATCTTCAGAATCTGCAAGTTTGTATATTTTTCCATATATTGATGGGGTTTTCTTTAAACTTTGCAGATACCCACCTACAACTAGCTTATCAACTATTGGATTAATGTATTTTAGTGTATCGATTGTTTCAAACTCAATATCTTCATAGTGGTTGTAGAAATACTTTTCAATTGCTTCTGCTGCCTTAACATGACCACTTCCTGCTGAGACTGTAAGACATAGTACCTTCATAACTTCACCTCACTATGTATATTATAAACAAAAAAATTTAAAAAATCCTTTTATTAACATAAAATTAACAGGTATCTTACAATTTATTATGATTGCAATTGATTATAATTGATAAGAACATTTAATTGGTAACAAAAATCTTAAATTTAAATGAATAAAAAATATAGTTTTGCAAAAAATACCCTTAGAAATTTTACTGTTTATGGGAGGGATTTGATGAAGAGGGTTACATTAATTTCAATGATTGCTTTAATATTTGCTTTCTCATATTGCATTATTACAAAATCAACAATACTTTATCCAAAAGTTGTTGAGGCAGTTACATACAATGTAGGCTCAAGCAATCAACAAGTAAAACAAATAGAACAAAGACTAAAACAGCTCGGCTTTTTTACAGGGACACCAGATAATTATTATGACAACAATACAAAAAACGCAGTTATAAAATTTCAAAAATCTAAAGGCTTAAAGGCAGATGGAATAGTTGGAGATCAAACACTAAAGGCACTTAATATTTCATCAAACAAATCCTCAAATTCCAATCCCGATACACAACTTTTAGCAAGGCTTATAAATGGAGAAGGAAGAGGAGAACCATATATAGGTCAAGTTGCAATTGGAGCTGTAGTTTTAAATAGAACTAGAGATCCACGATTTCCAAGAACAATACCAGGAGTTATTTATCAACCAGGTGCATTTACAGCAATAGCAGATGGACAAATTAATGCTGCTATAGAGGAAAGTCCTAAAAAGGCGGCCAATGATGCAATGAATGGATGGGACCCATCTGGTGGAGCAGTATTTTATTATAACCCTGCAAAAACAACAAATAAGTGGATATGGTCAAGACCTGTTATTAAAAAAATAGGTAAGCACATATTTACAAAATAGGAGATGATTATATGTTTAATAAAAGGTCATTTCTAGCAATAGTGGTATCAATAATAATAGTTGGTTCAACAACATTTGGTACATTAATGTATCTAGATAGAAGAGATTATAGAATATTTTTAGGAAATCAATACCAAAAATATCTTTATGAAATAGTTACAAATGTTGAATCTCTTCAAGTTAGTTTATCTAAGGTTCCTGTTACTATGTCTGAAAAACAAGGGATAATTTTATTTAGTGAAATTTGGAGGCAAGCAAGTGCAGCACAGGACAAACTAAACAGTTTGCCTATATCACATGAGGCATTATCACAAACTTCAAAGTTTTTATCTCAATTAGGTGATTTTTCTTATGCATTATTAAAAAGAAGCAATAGCGGTGAAAAACTAAGTGATGTAGAACTAAAAACTTTGCAAAAACTTACAGACTATGCAGGATATCTAAATGCTCAGCTTCATGAATTAGAACAAGAAGTATCTCAAGGTAAGATAGATTGGACTGAAATAAAAGTTAAGGGAAGAACATTATTTGCTAATAATCTTCAAAATCCTGTAGATGTTAAATTTGAAAATATAGGAAAAGAACTACAACAATATCCAACTTTAATTTATGATGGTCCATTTTCTGAAAATGTTTTGAACATAAAACCAAAGGTTTTAAATGAATCTAAAATATCCTTAGACGAGGCAAAGAAAATAGCTAAAAATATTTTAGGAGAAGATAGAGTTGAATCCATTGATGTATATAGTAATAAACAAGGCGGTAAGATTCCTGTTTATCCACTTTCTGTTAAGATAAAGGGAAGAAAAAATGGTAATTTAGATATAGATATAAGCCAAAATGGTGGAAAAGTTGTTTATATGTTAGATGATAGAGATGTTAAAAGTTCTAAACTTAATATGAAACAGGCAATAGATAAGGCTACAAAGTATTTAGATTCAATAGGATACAAAGGTATGATTCCTTCTTTTACACTAAAATATGACAATACTGCATTAATAAACTTTGTATATGTTCAAGATAAAGTTGTCATCTATCCTGACCAAATTAAAGTTAAAATTGCATTAGATAATGGAGACATAGTTGGTATTGAAGCACAACACTTTTTAGTTGCACATACCGAAAGAAAACTACAAAAACCTAGAATAACAGCACAGGAAGCAAAGGATAATGTTAGTCAAAATTTAAATATAAAGAACATAAGGCTATCAATAATACCAATGGAATCTTTAAGGGAAGTTATGTGCTATGAGTTCTATGGTGAATATAATGGGGAAAAATTTATTGTATATATAAATGCAATGGATGGAACTGAAGAAAGGATACTAAAGATATTAGAGACACCTAATGGAGAACTTACCATGTAGTTTATAACATATAAATTTTAATTGGGGAAAACATAATAAGTGAAGGGGGGATTTAATTATGAGCAGGCACAGAAGTATTATGTCAGAGGAATTAAAGTATGAGCTTGCAAAAGAACTTGGGGTTTATGACATAGTTAAGGAAAAAGGCTGGGGAGACGTTCCATCAAGACAGTGTGGTAATCTTGTAGCAGCAGCAATACAATATGCAGAAAAGATGTATGAACAAACACATCCAAGCAACAGATAACTTTATATATGCATTTGTTAAATCACATTAAGTGACTATGTTTTATTTATACTACTAAATATAGGCCATGAAACAATTTGAACAGTATATTGATATGAACATTAGAAACTCTTTGAGTTTCTTTGGGAAATATCATAATACTAAAAATTGTTCATGGCTTATTTGTTTGTATAGCTATGAATATAAATCAAAATCTATTCAAAAAATATATTTACATGCTTTTATATTTAATTTATCATAATATAGATGACTCAAAAAAAGGAGTTGATTTTTATGACAAGAGCATTAGCGCTAATTTCAGGTGGTTTAGATAGCGGACTTGCTGCAAAACTTGTAAAAGACCAAGGTATAGAAGTTATAGGTATATGTTTTAAATCAGCATTTTTTGGATGCGATAGAGCTATAAAGATGTGCGAACAAATAGATATTCCATTAAAGGTTGTTGATTTTACAGAAGAACATTTAGAAATGGTTAAAAACCCAAAACATGGATATGGTAAAAATATGAATCCATGTATAGATTGCCATGCAATGATGATGAATTATGCAGGAAAGCTTATGAAGGAGCTAGATGCTGATTTTATTATAACAGGTGAAGTTTTAAACCAAAGACCAATGTCACAAAATAGACAGGCACTAGATATAGTTAAAAAGGAATCAGGATTTGAAGAATATATTTTAAGACCACTTTGTGCAAAAAATCTCCCTGAAACTAGAATGGAAAAGGAAGGTCTAGTTGATAGAGAAAGGCTTCTTGATATTTCAGGAAGAGGTAGAAAAGTTCAAATGGAGCTTGCACAAAAGTGGGGCATAAAGGAATATCCATCACCAGCAGGTGGTTGCAAACTAACTGAGCCAGGATATTCAAATAGATTAAAGGATTTATTAACTTACAATAAAGAGGCAAAGGTAGATGAAGTTGAAATATTAAATGTTGGTAGACATTTTAGAATTAATGAAAATGTAAAGATAATATCAACAAGAACTCAAGATGAACTTTCGCAAATTAAGCCTCTTATTAAAAAGGGTGATTACATATTCGACACCCTAGATGCACATGGCTCAACAATAGTATTAAGAGGAAATCCAAGTAACGAAGATATAGAATTAGCAGCAAAAATTGCAGCAAGATATAGCAAAGCAAGAGAAGAAAAAAGTGTAAGAGTAAAATATAGATTATATGGTGATGAAAAATATAATATAATATCAGTAGAACCAGCAAAGGATGAAGAAATTGCTAAGTATATGATATAAAAAGGTGGGAGAGCATTGGACACTAGACCAATTGGAGTATTTGATTCAGGTATTGGGGGGCTTACAGTAGTAAAAGAAATAATGAAAATACTTCCATATGAGGATATTGTTTATTTCGGAGATACTGCAAGAGTTCCATATGGTAGTAAATCCCAAGAAACAATAACTAAATTTGCAAAACAAAATTCAAGATTTCTATTAAGCAAAGATGTAAAAGCAATTGTTATTGCCTGTAATACTGCTTCAGCATTTGCGTTAGATGATGTAAATGCTGAGTTTGAAGTACCTGTACTTGGGGTTATAAAACCAGGTGCAAATGCTGCAGTTAGAGCAACAAAAACAGGTCGAATAGGAATTATAGGAACAGAAGGAACTGTTAATAGTAAGGCATATGAAAAGGCTATAAAGAAGCTTTTTAAAGAGGTTGAAATATTTGCATTACCTTGCCCATTGTTTGTTCCTCTAGTTGAAGAAGGATGGGCAGATAGACAAGTTTCATATATGGTTGCACAGGAATATCTAGAACCATTAAAAAAGGCTGAAATTGATACTTTAGTCATGGGTTGTACACATTATCCTATTTTAACTAAAGTAATAGGAGAAATTATGGGTGATGAAGTAACTCTAATAAACCCAGCAGAGGAGACTGCCATTGAACTAAAGAGCATTTTATTTGAAAATGGGCTTCAAAATACAACAAAGAGAAAGCCTGAATATTCATATTTTGTTAGCGACAACACAGAGAAATTTGCTAGGGTAGGAAGTAATTTTTTAAATAAAGAAATTGAAAACATAAGTAAAATAGAAATAGAAAAATACTAAAAAGTGAGGATGAGAGCGTGGAAAACAAGCGTCTTATATCAGTTAAAACCAAGCAAATTATAGATGGCCAAGAGGAAACAATAGAACTTATTTCAGAGGGAATTTACTATAAAGATGAAGATGTTTATATAGCGGAGTATGATGAATCAGAACTATCAGGTATGGAGGGCACTAGAACAACTATTGTTATTGATGATGATAGTTTAAATATAATAAGAAGAGGGACAACCGTATCTGATTTGAAATTTAAAAAAGGTGAAAGTCATACAGCATTTTATTCTACTCCATATGGAGCTCTAGAGATTACGGTATCAACCAACAAAATTGACATAGAAGCAGATGATAACGGAGCAAAGGTAGAGTTAGAATATAAGATGCAAGCAACAGGACTTGAGCCTATTGTAAACGAGCTGAAGCTAAACATTAAGTAGAGGTTGCCATACTTAATTTTTGTATGAAT
>JAOAFH010000072.1 GCA_026416355.1 Clostridiales bacterium
CCCATAGATTCCAACCTTCATAGTTACCATCATACCTATAATAGTGAACAGTAACTTTAGGAGTATCCTTTAGAGTAACTTTTTCAGTTGAAGACTTTGTTGGTTTTTGATAATAGATTTCAGCGTCCCCAGGAAGTAACCATATTTCTGCAACACCGTCTTTAAAGTTTTCAATAAATCTGTCATCGGCTACATCCTTTTCCCAGTCATCTGTTCTTACAATAAAACCAACTTTTTTGTATTCTTCATCGAATTCAATAACAGCATAAGGGCCAAAGTCGTCTTTATTGGTAAACTCATATTTTTTACCATCTTTCCCGTCAGGCCAAATCCAAAGGTTCCAATCCTTTGTGGTTTTTGGGTCCTTTGCATAGTGGATAATTAGTTTTGTTTTTCCTTGAGCAAACGTTTGTCTAACCGGCAAAATATAAAAAATGTTAATTAAAACAAAAAGAGTTGCCAAGGTTAGAGCAAGTAGGTTCTTTTTTTTCATTTATAGTCCCCCTTCAAAAAATAATTTTCAGTTAATATATATTCGACATGATTTTCATTATTCCTTCTTTTTACAGACGTTTCACTAGGGGACAGTTACTTAATTTTTCTTAAATTATTAAAATTTAATCTAATTTAAAAAGGGGGGATCACTTAGGTACATTAATTAGATAATGATGCTTTTATTTAGTTGTTATTCATCAAACCAGAATTTGATACTGCTACAATAAATTTGTTTTTCATTTTGGATTAGGGAAAATTGAAATTTTGTTTTTCTAAATCATATAGGAAATTCAAGTGGCGATTTGTTGATGTTTTATTAAAATTAACTATGAGTCATCAAAGATATTAAAATAATAGGAAAAATAAGTAACCGTCCCTCTTAAAAATTTTAATTAATAAAGTGAATTTATAAGGTATTTTTATATATTTATAGAGAAAAGTACAGATAGATATTGAAATTGACTAAAAGTAAAAAAATAAGTAATTGTCCCCAAAAAATAATTAAAAAATTTAAAAAATTATGTTACTATTAAAGAAAGCGATTTCTGAATTTGGGGGGATTTTATGAGAGCAGAAGATATTTTAAGGGAATTAACTTTAGAAGAAAAATGTAGTTTGCTTTCTGGTAAGGATTTTTGGAATACAAAATCTTTAATAAGGTTTGGAATCAAAGAAGTTATGATGACTGATGGACCACATGGACTAAGAAAACAAGCAATTGATTCAAGTGAAGTAGAACTTGAGGAAAGTGTGCCAGCTACATGTTTTCCATCAGGAGCAGCTCTTGCAAGTACATGGAATAAGAAGCTTATTGAAAGAGCAGCTGAGGCTATTGCAGAAGAATGTTTAGAAAATGATGTTGATATGCTTTTAGGACCAGCTGTAAATATTAAACGTTCTCCTTTATGCGGTAGAAATTTTGAGTATTATTCAGAGGACCCTGTTATCTCAAGTAAAATAGCAAAACATTTTATAAAGGGTGTTCAAAGTAAAGGTGTATCGGCTTGTATAAAACATTTTGCAGCAAATAATCAAGAATATAGAAGGCTTACTACTGATGTAATAGTTGATGAGAGAGCTCTTAGAGAAATTTATTTAAAAAGCTTTGAAGAGGCAATAAAGGAAGGTAAGCCAGATGCAGTAATGTGCGCATACAATAAAATAAATGGAACATATGCATCAGATAATAAATATTTACTAAATGATATTTTAAGGCAAGAGTGGGGATTTGAAGGAGTAGTTATATCTGATTGGGGAGCGGTGAATGATAGAGTAGATGCTCTTATTGCTGGACTAGATATAGAAATGCCAAGTAGTTATGGCGTAAATGATAAGAGAGTTTATGAGGCTATAAAAAAAGGTGAGGTATCAGAAGAAGAGCTTGATAAGGTGGTTTTAAGGATATTAAACTTTATTTTAAAGCATCAAGAAAAAACAGATAAAATAAAAGTAGATAAAGAAAAACATCATCAGCTTGCATGTGAAGTTGCTAAAGAGGCGATTGTACTATTAAAAAATGAAGATAATATTCTGCCCCTTGATATGAGCAAAAAAATAGCAGTAATCGGAGAATTTGCAAAAAAATCAAGATATCAAGGTGGAGGAAGTTCACATGTAAATCCTACAAAAATAGAAAATGCGTATGATAATATTTTAAAGTATTCTAACAGTGTAAAATACTCAGATGGGTTTATTGTAGATAGCGATGAAATAAATGAAAATTTGTTGAAAGAAGCAGTAGAGGTATCAAAGGAAGCAGATATAGTTGTTCTTTTTTTAGGATTGCCTGAAAGATATGAATCAGAGGGTTTCGATAGAGTTGATATGAAACTTCCTAATAATCAAAATATCTTGGTTGAAAAGATTTTAGAGGTAAATAAAAATGTTGTAGTTGTATTAAGTATTGGTTCTCCAGTAGAAATGCCTTGGGCTAAAAGTGTAAAGGGAATTTTAAATGGATACCTTTTAGGTCAGGCAGGTGGTAGTGCAATTGCAAGTATTTTATTTGGAGAATCTTCTCCAAGTGGTAAGCTATCTGAAACTTTCCCAATAGAATTAGATGATAATCCATCATATTTAGATTTTCCAGGCTCAAATGACATTGTAAAATATGGGGAGGGAATTTTTGTTGGATATAGATATTATGACTTTAAAAATATGAACGTTCTTTTCCCATTTGGACATGGTCTAAGCTATACTAAATTTGAATATACAAATCTTTCTACTAACAAAGATACATATAACGAAGATGAAGACATAAATGTTGTTGTAAAGATAAAAAACACAGGAAATATTAAAGCAAAGGAAGTTATTCAAGTTTATGTACAATGTGTAAATTCAAAGGTTATAAGACCTATAAAGGAACTTAAGGCTTTTGAGAAGGTTGAATTAGACATTGGAGAAGAAAAGGAAGTATTAATTAAATTAAACGGCAATGAGTTTAGCTATTTTAATGAAAAGCTAGGTAAGTTTTATGTTGAAGAAGGAGAATATGAAATTTTAGTGGGTTCAAGTTCTAGGGATATAAGACTTGAAAAAAGAATAAAAATAGAGAAAGTAAAAGAAGAAAAACAAAGGTTTCATTTAAATTCAACAATTCAAGATGTTATTAAAACAGAAATGGGTAAAAAACTATTAAAAGATTTAGTTAAAGAAATAGGAAAAGCTGATGAAGATAATGTACAACAAAAAATGATGAAGGAGTTTTATTTAAATCTTCCTTTAAGGGGACTTTTGTATTATAGTGATGGAAAGTATGATTTAGAAAAGCTTGAGAAATTAATAGAGGTATTAAATTCTTAGAGGGACAGTTACTTATTTTTTACATGTAAATGAAATTTTAAACTAATTATAGATAGTAAATAAGCCAATAAGATTACCATTTAATAAGTTGAATTGATTTACATATTACGCCATTTACAATTAAGAAGTTTAGATTAACTTTACGACAACAAGTTTTTCAAAAATTACTATTAAAAACTTCTTAATTGTAAAATGGCTTTTTTATTTGAACATATAACTACATCAAGGCCCCTAACGTTTTTAATCATATAAATAAATAAGTAACCGTCCCTACATAGATAGAAAAATAAATGGTCTAAGGAGTCATATTTTAAAAACAGTAAGTAAATGTCCCCAAAAGTGGAATTTGATAGACTATAGTTAAGTTAAAATATTAAGTAATCGTCCCTAAGTGGACAAACTATACTTGACAAATAAGTGATAAAAATATAAAATGTTTTTAATAAATATACACTTTAAATTGGTCCCGTGAGGCCAGAAAGGAGTATGAGGTATGAATACGTTTTTTTGTTATGCAAAAAATAAAGCTTTGTTTCAAATATCTACTAGAACTTAGTTGGGCATTTAGAAGATTGTATATTTTTCAATCTTCAAGTGCCCATTTATTTTTGTCTGGTAGAACCTCATTTTTGACAACTTAAAAATTAAATAACTAGATAAGGAGGGTTTTTATGAGAGCAAAGCTTATATTAGAAAATGGTATTGAATTTACTGGCAATGCGTTTGGCTATTTAAACGAAACTGTTGGAGAAGTTGTTTTTAATACAGGAATGACTGGTTATCAAGAACTATTAACTGATCCATCATACTATGGACAAATAGTTGTTATGACATATCCTTTGATTGGAAACTATGGAGTAAATTTTGACGACATTGAATCAAGTTCACCAAAAGTTAAAGGATTTGTTGTTAGGGAATTATGCCAAAATCCTAGTAATTTTAGGTGCAATAAGGATTTAAACACATATTTAATTGAGAATAAAATAATAGGATTAGAGGGAATAGACACAAGGGAGCTTACAAAAATTCTAAGAAGTTCAGGTACGATGAAGGGAATAATTGCTATAGATAATTTAACAAAAGATGAAATTAGCACAAGACTTAAAAATTTTAGCAATAAAGATGCTGTATATAGAGTTTCAACAAAAGAAAAATATCAAGTTGATGGCAATGGAAAACATGTTGCAGTAATTGATTTTGGTATTAAACAAAATATATTAAGAAGTTTTATAAAAAGAGGTTGCAAGCTAACTGTTTTTCCAGCAAATGTTACAGCAAAGGAGATATTAGATGTAAATCCAGATTTGGTGTTTTTATCAAATGGGCCAGGTGACCCAGAGGATTTAACTTATGTTATAGATAATATAAAAAGAATTATAGGCATAAAGCCTATTGTTGGAATTTGTTTAGGACATCAATTACTAGCTTTAAGTTTAGGAGGAAAAACACAAAAACTAAAGTTTGGTCATAGAGGATATAATCATCCAGTAAAGGATTTAGGAAAAAACAAGGTGTATATAACTTCCCAAAATCATGGCTATTATGTAAGTCAAATACCTAATGATGTAATAGTTACCCACATTAGCATGAATGATGAAACAGTAGAAGGTATGAGACACAAGATTTTACCAATATATTCAGTTCAGTTTCACCCTGAAGCTTGTCCAGGACCAAAGGATAATGACTATATTTTTGATGAATTTTTAAGTTTAGCACTTTAAAAGGAGGAGTAATATATGGCATTAAATACAGAGATTAAAAAAGTATTAGTTATAGGTTCTGGACCAATTGTTATAGGGCAAGCTGCTGAGTTTGATTATTCAGGAACACAAGCATGTCAAGCCTTGAGGGAAGAGGGAATAGAGGTTGTACTTGTTAATTCAAATCCAGCAACAATAATGACAGACAAAGAAATTGCAGATAAGGTTTATATTGAACCACTTAATGTAAAATATTTGGAAAAAATAATAGAAAAAGAAAGACCAGATGCATTACTTGCAGGAATGGGAGGACAAACAGGACTTAACTTAGCAGTTGAGCTCTATGATAAGGGAATTTTAGATAAATATAACGTTAAAATAATAGGAACATCAATTGAATCTATAAAGCTTGGTGAGGATAGAGAATTATTTAGAGATTTAATGAAAAAGATAAATCAGCCTGTTATTGAAAGTGAGATTGTAAAAAGTATTGATGAAGGGGTATACTTTGCTGAAAAAATTGGATATCCGGTTATAGTAAGACCAGCCTATACACTTGGTGGAACAGGTGGTGGAATTGCAGAAAATAAAGATGAATTAGTTGAAATACTAGAAAAGGGACTAAGTTTAAGCACAATAGGTCAAGTTCTAATAGAAAAGAGTGTAAAGGGTTGGAAAGAAATAGAATACGAAGTTATGAGAGATGGTAATGGCAATTGCATTTGTGTATGTAATATGGAAAACATAGACCCAGTAGGCATTCATACAGGTGATAGCATAGTTGTTGCACCAAGTCAAACCTTATCAGATGTTGAATATCAAATGCTAAGAAAGGCTGCACTTGACATAATAACAGCTGTTGGAATAGTTGGTGGTTGTAATGTTCAGTTTGCACTAAATCCAAATTCATTTGAGTATGCAGTTATAGAGATAAACCCAAGAGTTTCACGTTCATCAGCTTTAGCTTCAAAGGCAACAGGTTATCCAATTGCTAAGGTTGCTGCAAAAATTGCTATAGGTTATGGTCTAGATGAAATTAAAAATGAAATAACTAAAAAGACCTATGCATGTTTTGAACCTTCTCTTGATTATGTGGTTGTAAAAATACCTAAATGGCCATTTGACAAGTTCAACAATGCCGATAGGGTATTAGGAACAAAGATGATGGCAACAGGAGAGATTATGTCAATAGGCAGCAATTTTGAATCAGCTCTTTTAAAGGGAATACGTTCATTAGAAACAGGTAGATTTTGTTTATATGATGAAGATTATATGGATTATGAAACAGAAGTATTAATTGAAAGAGTAAAGGATGCAGATGATGAAAGAATATTTATATTATCTGAGCTTATAAGAAGAAAAATTGACATAAATACATTATATAAAATAACAATGATAGATAAATTCTTTTTATACAAGATAAAATCTATTGTTGAAGATGAGCAAATGTTAAAGGGTATAACTAAAGAAGAGCTAAGTAAAGACTTGCTAAATAAACTAAAGAAAAAGGGATTTTCAGATAAAGGTATTGCTAAACTTTTAAACTGCAATGTAAATGATATATATGATTTAAGAAAAGAATGGGCAATTCAAGTAAGTTATAAGATGGTTGATACTTGTGGTGGTGAGTTTGATGCAGTAACGCCATATTACTATTCAACATACGAAGAGTTTGATGAAGTAGATGTATCAGACAGAAAAAAGGTTTTAGTTATAGGTTCAGGACCAATTAGAATAGGACAGGGAATAGAGTTTGATTACGCATCTGTTCATTGTATACTTGCCCTTAAAAAAATAGGTATAGAAACAATAATAGTGAACAACAACCCAGAAACGGTAAGTACAGATTTTAATATAGCCGATAAACTTTATTTTGAACCACTTACTGAGGAAGATGTACTAAACATAATAGAAAAGGAAAAACCATGTGGAGTAATTCTACAGTTTGGAGGACAGACGGCCATAAAATTGGCTAAATTCTTATCAAGTAAAGGCATTAATATACTAGGAACTTCTTCAGAGCAGATAGATATTGCAGAGGATAGAGAAAAGTTTGATGAGCTTCTTGAGAAATTAAATATAAAAAGACCAAGGGGAAAGGCTGTTTGGAATATAGAAGATGGAATAAATGTAGCTGAAAAATTAGGATATCCTGTGCTTGTTAGACCATCCTATGTTCTTGGTGGTCAAGGAATGGAAATTACAAAAAATGAACAAGAGCTAAAATATTATTTAACTAGTGCATTTGAAAGAGATAGTAAAAATCCAATACTAATAGACAAATATCTTCAAGGAAAAGAAATTGAGGTAGATGCAATTTCAGATGGAGAAAATATTTTAATACCTGGTATTATGGAACACTTAGAGAGGGCAGGTGTTCACTCGGGAGATAGTATAACAATGTATCCAAGTCAAAATGTAGATGAGGATATAAAAGCAAAAATAGTTGATTATACGAAAAAGATTTCAAAGGCAATAGGTATTAAAGGAATGATTAATATTCAGTTTATTGAATGCCAAGGTGAATTATATGTAATTGAAGTTAACCCTCGTGCATCAAGAACAGTACCATATATAAGCAAGATAAGTGGTGTTCCTATAGTTGAAGTTGCAACTAGAGTTATGTTAGGTGAAAAGATTGAGAATATGGGTTATGGTGTAGATTTGTTTAAAACTCCAAATATAATTGCTGTAAAGGTGCCTGTATTTTCCACTCAAAAGTTACCTAATGTTGAGGTATCTTTAGGGCCTGAAATGAAGTCAACAGGTGAGGTTTTAGGTATAGGAAAAACATTAGAAGAAGCGCTATACAAAGGCTTTTTAGCAGCTATGTTATATACATTAGAGGATAAAGGAACAATAGTTGCTACAATAAGTGATAATGATAAACAGGAATTCTTAAATATAGCTAAAAAATTATATGAATTAGGATATAAAATAGTTGCAACAGAGGGAACAAGGGAGGCACTAAATAAAGAAAACATTGATACAGAATTGGTTGAAAAAGTAAATTCTAAAGAAAATAATATACTAGATGTAATAAGAAATAAAAATATAACACTAGTAGTTAATACTCCTACAAAGGGAAATGATTCTGAAAGAGATGGATTTAAAATTAGAAGGGCAGCAATAGAAAAAAATATTGGGGTGATAACTTCATTAGATACCCTTAATGCCTTAGTAGATGTTAAAATGAGTGGAGTTGAAAAAGAAGAGGCAAGAGTTTATGCAATATAATTTGGTGTGAGTGATTATAAAAATACAATAAAACTTTAGTTCAAAATTATTAGCCATGAAACAGTAGATAAAAAATTGTTTCATGGCTCTATTGTTTTATGTGGCTTCATTTTTTAATATAAGCTTCATAAAAACAAATTCCAATTCCAACTATAAACATAATTAAAAAGAGGAAAAAATTAAATATGTTTTTTGTACCTAATAAAAATCCATATAGTCCAGTAATACCATTATAATCCCAAGGTTTAATTACAGATAAAATTATAAATGTCAATATACCAACAAAACCAAGCAATGAAATAAAGGTGCCTAAAAATATCTTTTTCATATTATTCCTTCAAATTATATTTGATAGTCAATATAATTATATTACCATTATATACTAATAATAACAATAAAAATATTAGAAAATATTAACATCGTGCTAATAATATTGTGCTATAATTATACTAGGTAGTATAGAAAGTTAAAAATATTATGGGGTGATAAAAATGTATAAAGAGGCACCTTGGAGTTTAAGTGGGGATTTTTAGGTTGGAAAAATGGTTAAAAAATAATTAAATGGAGGGATGGATTTGAAAAAAACACGAAAAATTTTAGCAACAATAGTAGCAGTTTTAGTTGTAATGGCTATAGTTTTTTTAATCTGGGCAAATCAATCATATAAACCAAATTTTAATGTAGAAGATTTTATAAAGTCAAATAATAAGATAACGATACAAATAGATAAAAATATAGTAATAAATCCTAAAGATAAGAAAGTAGAAAAGGGTTTTATATTTTATCCAGGGGGAAAGGTAGACCCTAAGGCTTATATTCCACTTGCAAGTAAAATAGCAGAAAAAGGATATAGAGTGGTGATAACTCCTATGCCTCTTAATCTTGCAATATTTAATAAAAATAAAGCAGAAGAAGTCATAAAAGAAAATAAAGATATAAAGGTATGGGCAATTGGAGGACATTCGCTAGGTGGGGTTATGGCAGCAGACTATACCTATAACAATATAAATAAAATAAAAGGGTTAGTTTTACTTGCATCTTATCCACAGGATAAAAATAATTTTAAAGACAAAGATATAAAGGTTTTATCCTTATGGGGAAGTGAGGACAAGGTCGCAAAACTAGATAAGGTTAAAGGAGCTAAAAATATTTTGCCAAGTGATGCAGTGTTTTATGAAATAAAAGGTGGTAATCATGGACAGTTTGGAAGCTATGGAAAACAAAAGGGTGATGGTGATGCAAAAACAACTGAAGAAGAACAACAAAATACATCAGCTGAATATATAGCTAATATTATGGATAAGATTAATAAATGATAGAATACAAACAAAAGAGGAGATAGAATGGTATTTTTAATATTGATAACAATATTAGTCTATGGGCTTGGCAATTATTACTTTGGACTTAGAATGTTTAATAACATAAAAAGGATAATGCCATTTATTAGTGCAAAATTATATTGGGTTGTAATAATATTTCTTTCTCTGAGCTTTATAATAGAAAGATTTCTAAGAAAGTATTTATCAAAAAATCTAAACTATATTATAAGCATACTAGGCTCCTATTATATTGCAATTCTTTTTTATGTTATGATTGCTTTCTTTTTAGTGGATATAATAAGGTTTGGATTAAGAATATTAATTAAAGGATATAAGACACCACAGTTTCTTGCATATGCAAATATATTTGTGGCATCATTAATAATAATTTTAGTAGTAGTTGGCACAATAAATGCACTTAGAACTAAAATAACTGAATATGAAGTTACTACTAATAAAAATATAGTTAATGATATTAATATTGTAATGGTTAGTGATGTACATCTAGGTACCATTATTACCAATGGAAGGCTAAGTAAGCTAGTAGATACAATAAATAGTCAGTCACCTGATATTGTAATTTTTGCAGGTGACTTAATAGATGATGATATTGATATATTTGAGAACAGAAACTATGGGGAAACATTGAAACAAATCAAGTCCAAATATGGGGTATATGCAGTTTTAGGTAATCATGAATATATATCACGAAATATAGAAAAAGTAAAAAGGTGTTATAACAAGGCTAATATTGAATTGTTAATTGATGATGTAAAAAAAGTTGATGGTGTATTTATTATTGGTAGAGATGATTTATCATCATCTAGGTTTTATGGTAAAGATAGAATGGATATAAGGGAATTGGTTTCAAAAGTTGAGAAGGACAAACTAATTATATCAGTTGACCATCAACCTAAGAATATAAAGGAAGTAAAAGATTCAGGCGTTGATATAGCTTTAAGTGGACACACCCATAAAGGGCAGTTTTTCCCTATAAATTATATAACAGGTAAGATGTACGACATAGACTACGGAAAATTGCAAGAAGATAATTTTACGCTAATAGTTTCAAGTGGCTACGGGACATGGGGTCCACCTATTAGACTTGCAACTCCAAGTGAAATTGTAAAGATAAAAGTTAAAAAAGATAGGAATATAAATTAATATATATAACACAAAATACCATGAGTATAAAAAAGAAGTAAGTGGGTATTAACTAAAAAAATACAAGTTTTATTAGTTAACACCAAAAATTCTTTGAAATATTCATGGTATTTTTTATATCTTTTAACAAACTTAATTATTTATGAAAAAATAAGTTTGTAAAATATTGAAAAAATTATAAATTATTTATACAATATAAATGAACAAACGATTGCATAAGGGGGGCTAAAAATGCAAAAACAAAAGAAAGCTTTAAGCTGGCTTTTGGTGTTCTTTTTTATGTTTACACTTTTTCCTAAGTTAACACCAAAGGCAAGCGCTGAAACCAACTTTTTATCAACAGAATTAACTGTTGCATTAGTTGGTAACTTTACACCTCAAGGGGACAGTGGTGATAACTGGCAACCATGGGAATCTAAAAATTTTATGCAGCTTTATCAAAATGGAATTTACGAAAAGGTTGTGACATTCAAAAAAGCAGGCAACTATGAGTATAAGGTTGCATTAAACAGAAGCTTTGATGTTAATTTCCCAAATCAAAACAAAAATTTAAACGTTTCAGTTGAAAACACAAAGGTCATTTTTAGATTTAATGCAAAAACACAAGAGCTATATGATTCAATTAATGAACCACAAAGGTTTAAGTCAAGTGCAACTCTTGTTGGAACTCTAGAGGGTTTTGTACAAGATGGACAAGACTGGAAAGTGGAAAACTCAAAATTTGATTTAGATTATATTGGCGGGGGATTTTATAAGGGAACATTTAAACTTTTACCTCAAAACAAAGATTTTGAATACAAAGTTGCGTATAACCATATATGGGGAGCAGGAGAGATACAAGGGGATAATAGAAAAATTTCAAAGGACAAACTTGACAAGGAAACTCAAGTAACTTTCTTCGCAAACCCAGATTTAAATTTATGTACCGATTCAATTAATAATCCAGAAATTAATACTGTTGTTTCACTAATTGGACCTATTAGAGAAGTGCAAAGTGGAGAATGGGATGCATCTTTAAAAGGTTTTGAATTCAATTATTTAGATGGACAAGGTAAGTTTATATTCTCAAAATATTTTGCAGCAGCAGAAAAAGACACAACATTTGAATACAAGGCTTGTGAAAACTATAGTTGGGACACTGGAGGAATTCCTTCAAATGGAAACCTATCTATTACTATTCCAAAGGAAGGAAAATTAGTTCATTTTGTTGCAGATGTTAAAGAAAGAACTATATATGACAGCATAAACAATCAAGACAAAATAGCAGAGGTTTTAGGCCTTGAGGCACCTATCGTAAGCCCAGAGGTAAAACTTGATGGAAAGGTTATATTTAGATATAAAAATCCAAATGCAAATGCTGTTTATCTAGCAGGAGACTTTAATGGTTGGGACTCAACAAAAGATGCAATGGTTAAAGGCGCAAATGGTGTTTGGACTATTGAACTAAATTTAAATCCAGGAGAATATGGATATAAATTCGTTGTAGACGGTAATTGGGTAACTGATCCATCAAATCCAAATCAAGCTGATAATGGTTTGGGCGGTAAAAATTCAGTTGTTAAGGTACCTGTTAGAGTTCAAAGCCCTGTTATAAATGGCAGAAATGTAACATTTAATTACCTTGATTTATCAGGCAAGGTTCAAAAGGTTGAGCTTGCAGGTTCAATATTAGATAAAGATTGGAAAGAAAGAAAACTATTAACTAGAGATGGAGATAAATTTACTATAACTTTAGAGAACCTAACACCAGGAACATATCAATATAAGTTTATTGTAGATGGTAACTGGACACAAGACCCAGCCAATCCACTTAAAACAGGTACAGGAGTTTTCGACAATTCAATTGTTTATGTTCCAGGTATGTTTGACTTAGAACTTCCATTTGAAATAAAAATGGGAACAAGTGTTGAACTAAAGGCTAAGTGGATAAACCAAGATGGAAGTGTTGCAAGCTACACAAATGTTGAGTGGAGTATAGTTGATGATGCAAATAATATAGCATCAATTCAGGATGGAAGACTTTATGTAGCTGATTTAGAAGATGGAGTAGATAGTCTAGCTATTAAAATTAAAGGTAAGGATAAAAACTCAGATGTTGAATATGTAAAGGAAGTAAAAGTAGTAAGAGAGCTTTCAGAAGTGCCAGGTGGAAGACTAGTAGTTTTAGCTGGAACACTTCAACATTTCATAGGTGGTGGGGATTGGGATCCATCTAATATGAATACAAGAATGAAGCACATTGGAGATAATTTATATGCGCTGACAATAAAGAACTTACCAGCAGGAATATATGAATATAAGGTTGCAATGGGCTCATGGAATGAAAACTATGGCAAAAATGGAGATAAAGATGGCGCTAATGTAACAATGCAAACCCCAAGGACTCAAGATGTTACATTCTATTATTCAGATATAAGCCATATTGTAACTGATTCAACAAAGTATCAACCTAGACTTTCAGATTCAGATAGACCAAAAGTTTTAATTGAAGGCCAAGAATATGTAATGAAGGACTTAGAGCTAAAGGGAGTATATTCTGTAGAAGTTGATTTGCAAGCAGCAAACTATTCAGGAATAAAGGTGAAAATAGACGATAAAGAATATGTATATCCAGATATAAATCTAAATCAAAGTAAAAAAGTAAAGTTTAGCTACGATTTAGTTACAGGTTTAATATTCAATAATGCTGTTTCAAATCCAATTGATACATCAAAGATATACTATGATTCAAGAAACAGTGAATATAAGGTTCCTTTTGGGGCAGTCAAAACTAACCAAGAAACAACATTTAACTTAAAAACAGGTAAGGATATTGCACAAGCAAAATTAGTTGTATTTACACCAAATGGACAAGTAAGTATAGATATGACAAAGCAAGATAAAGGCGAATATTATCTATGGACAGCAAAATATACACCATATGAAAAGGGAATGTACCAATATTACTTTATTGTTTCAAATGGCGCAGATGTAAAGGCATATGGTGATGATGACGGCTTATATGGAGTAGGTAGAGCAGATGATTTAGGAAAAGTTATGTACTATGGATTAAATGTATATAAAGAAGATTATAAGACACCAGATTGGATGAAGAATGCTGTAATATATCATATATTCCCAGATAGATTCTATAATGGAGACAGAAGCAATGACTATGTACAAAAACTAGCTAGAGGATTCTTGCCATACGAGTTCTATGAAGATTGGTATGCTATTCCTGAAATTCCTTCAATAGAAAATAATGAAGGTTATAAAGGAACTAAAGGTGATGGCGAGTGGTGTAATGAAATGTATGGTGGAGATATCAGGGGTGTTATTGAAAAACTTGATTATCTACAATCACTTGGTGTAAATGTTTTATACTTTAACCCTGTTTCAAAATCAATTTCAAACCACAGATATGATGCAACAGATTATAGAGAACTAGACCCACTACTTGGATCAATGGACGATTTTGTGGAACTAGCAACAAAGGCAAAAGAAAGAGGTATGCATATAATACTAGATGGTGTATTCAACCATGTTTCAGATGACTCGGTATACTTTGATAGATATGGTAAACAAATGGCAAAAGGAAAACCACTTGGTGCATATCAATATTGGTCAAGAGTATATGACAAAATGAATACAAAGGGAATAACACAACAAGAGGCAGAAAAGGAAGTACAAGATGAATTTAGATCAATTGGAATTACAGATTTCCATTACAAAGATTGGTTTAAGATAGAAAATAGAAAAGTTGACGTAGGTAAGGCAACTGAACACTATGCTTATGAAGGTTGGTGGGGATTTGATTCAATGCCTGTAATTCAAGCACTAAACGGTTCAGAGTATAAGGTTTCCACATGGGCAGATGAAATAATAGATGGACAAGATTCAAATGCAAGATTCTGGTTAAGACAAGGTTCAAGTGGATGGAGACTAGACGTTGCAAATGAGGTATCAGATGAAACATGGCAACATTTCAGAAAGGCAGTTAAGGAAGAAGGCGACAACGTAATAATAGGTGAAATTTGGGATGATGCATCAAGATACCTGCTTGGAGATATGTATGATTCAGTTATGAACTATAGATTTAGGGGAGCTGTACTAGATTTTCTAAATGGAAAAAATGATGCTAAAAAGACAATGGAAATGTTAGAAGTAATAAGAGAACAATATCCAAGTGAAGCATTCTATGCAATGTTTAACTTAATAGATTCACACGATACTCAAAGGGCAATCTCAGCTTTTGATGGATATGAAAAGAGTGTTAAGGCTGTTGCAGAAAACCCAACAGATTATGCTAAGAAACTACTTAAGCTAGCTGCATTTATGCAAATGACATATCCAGGAGCACCTGTAATCTACTATGGAGATGAAGCAGCACTTGCTGGTGCAGATGACCCAGATAATAGAAGAGCATTCCCATGGGGTAAGGGCGATAAGGATATGGTTGAATGGTATGCAAAACTAGCTAATATAAGACAAAACTATGAGGTATTAAGAACAGGTGATTTTAAACCAATTGATGTTAGCGATGTATTTGCATTTACAAGAACTAAAGGTGAAGATGTTGCAGTAGTTGCAATAAATGCTGGAGATGCTAAACAAGTTCAACTACAAGTACCATCAGGTATAACAAAGCTTACAGATGCAATAACAGGACAAGAATACCAAGTGCAAAATGGAGAGGTTAGTGTAGAATTAACAGCAAAATCAGGTGTTATTCTTGTTAATAATTACAAGGTAGTTAATGTTGCTTATGAAATGCTAAAGGATGCATATGATTCAAATTATGTTGTTGAAAAAGCTACAGCTCAAACAGCAATGGATGATATTAACAAGATATTAGATAAAAATACTAATGAAGGAACTGAAATTAAAGTAAGTTTAGAAAATGGTACATTATCAAGGGATATATTAGTACTTGCAGCCCAAAAGGATTTAATGCTAGTAGTTGAGTCAAATGGAGTAGAATTTAAGTTTAATGCAGAGAGCATGTTAAGAAGTATTCCAGGTAATTTACAACTATCTGCTAAAACACAATTAGATAATAAAGATGAAGTTGAAAAACTTCTAAAAAATCAATATTATATTCCATTAAATCTAGAAAGCAACTTTGGAAACTTAGAAGGAACAAGTGTTACAGTTACAGTAAAAGTAGATAAAGAAAAATTTGATAAGAATATGGCTTATGTATATTACTACAACCCATTAACAAATCAATTTGAACAAATTGCATGTAAATACAATGATGGTGTTATAACGTTTGAAATAGCTCATTGTAGTGATTATGTAGTGACAAATAAAGAATATGTCGCAAACAATAATAATCAAGGCAATAACGGAAGTCAAAATAACAATGGTAATGGCTCAACAGGCAATAAAGGAAACCAAAACAATAATGGTAATGGCTCAACAGGCAATAACAAAAATAATAAAGCAAATAATTCAAATAGTAAATTACCTAAAACAGGAGGTTTTCCTATTGAAGGAGTTGTTGTTTTGGGGATAATGTCAATATTAATTGGAACAATTATGTTAAAGAAAAAAGAAAACTAAATCAAAAAGAGGACATTTCTTGTCCTCTTTTTATTAAAATTATTACAAAAATTTTGTAAAATATTGTAGAAAATATTCGTATGTTTTGCTATAATTTTAAGTTGTGAAATATTTATTAGGGGTGGATATATGAATATTGGCACTTCCATTGAAAAAATAATAGATAAAATGCAAAATGCATTTGCATATCACAAGGTAATTTATGATGACCATAATATCCCTGTAGATTATGAGTACATATATGTAAATGATGCCTTTGAAGAATTAACAGGTTTAAAAAAGAAGAATGTTATTGGATCAAGGGTTACAGAACTTATTCCAAATATTACAAAAAGTAGTTTTGATTGGATAGGTTATTATGGAAATATTGCAGAAAAACAAACAGAAGATCATCTAGAGCAATATTTTGATATATGGGATAGATGGTATAGAATAGATGTATTTTCCCCTGAAAAGGGATATTTTGCAACTTTATTTAATGATATAACAGATATAAAAAGAATTACAGAAACATTAAAGGAACAAAAGGAAGTATTAAAACAAATAACTGAAAACTTAGAAGAAGCAACATTTCTTCAAGATGTTAAAACAAAAGAACTAATATATGC
>JAOAFH010000011.1 GCA_026416355.1 Clostridiales bacterium
CTCGTCGGCAGCGTCAGATGTGTATAAGAGACAGCCCACAAAAGGTACCCCCTACTATACTATCTAGATGTCAAAGGTTTGATTTTAGAAGAATTACAACAAAGGATATGACAACAAGACTTAGAGAGGTAGTTGATAGTGTAGGAGCCCTTTGTGATGATGAAACACTAGATTTGATATCTCGTGTATCAGATGGAGCTATGCGTGATGCCTTGTCAATTTTAGACCAAGCGATAGCGATGTCAGATGGCAAGGTTGAATATGATAGGGTATCTGAAATGCTTGGGCTTACATCAAATGAATATCTATTTAATTTAGTTGACTATATGATAGATAGAGATGTTGAGGGGGCAATAAGAACAATAGATGATGTTATTTTAAGCGGTAAGGATGTAATGCAATTTATAAAGGATATGACAAAGCATTTTAGAAACCTGCTTCTTGCAAAGGTTAGTAAAAATCCAGATGAGATATTAGATTTAAATAAAGATACAATAAATAGGCTAGTAGAGCAGTCAAGAAAGCTAAGAAGTGAGGAGATAATGAGGGCGGTTAGTTTATTTGTAGAAGCAGAAAACTCTACAAAGATAACTAATCAATGGAGAATACTTCTTGAGATGACTGTTATTAGATACTGTAAAAGAGAATATGATACATCTGTTGAAACTGTAATAACAAGATTAAATACACTTGAAGAAAAAATAAAAGAAGGAAGTTTTGTTGTTAAGTCGGTTGAAATAGAAAAGCCTATTGCTAAAAAAGCTACTCCTAAAAAGGTTGAGATAAGTAAAGAAGATACTAAAGATGTACCTTCAGCTTATCCGATTCAAGATGTAAATGTTAATGAGGTAAGGGCTGCATGGCATGATATTTTAAATCTGCTTAAGGCAAATAAAAAGATGATAATTTATGCTTACCTAGAACCAGGTGATGTTATAGAAACTAGTGGTAATAAGGTTGTAATTGGTTTTGATAGAAAATATTCGTTTAGTAAGGACAATTTAGAGAAAGCAGAAAATAAAAAGATTGCAGAGGAGTTTTTCTCAAAGGTTCTCAAAAAAGATGTCAAACTTGAGTTTAGGGTATTAGGTGACCCTATGGATGACGAGATAGAGAGAGCTAAAAGCATATTTGGCGATGACTTAGTTGAGGTTATAGAGTAGGTGAGTGAAATGATAAATATAGAATCAAAGATTTCTCAATTGGTTGAGTATTTTAAACAAAGAGAAGAAATAAATACGGTATTTATAATTGGATCCTATGGTACTGAATTTCAAAGGGAAGATAGTGATATAGATTTTGCAATACTTTATAATTGTAATATTGATATTTTTACTGAAATGGAGATTGAGGCGAAAATATCTGAGATAATAAGGTTTGATAATATTGATTTAGTAAATTTATCTAAAGCACCAATAACACTTCAAAAGAAGGCTGTAAATGAGGGTAGACAGATTTATGTTAGGGACTTTAATAAATTATGTGACTATATGGAATATGTTTATAAAAGATATAGGGACGAGATTTATTTCATAAATAATTTTTATAAAGATTATTTTTATAGAGGCTAAGGCGGTGAAAAAATGATATTTAATATAGATAGGGATAAAATACTAGTTAAGCTTTCTTTTTTGCAGGATAATATAAAAAAGTTAGAAGAGCTAAAACTATTATCAGAAGAGGAGTTTTTAGTGGATTACAGGAATATATATAGTGCCAAGTATTTGCTTCAGACATCTATTGAGGCAATGCTAGATATATCTAATCACATTGTTGCTAGAAATAAGTGGGCAAAAATAGAAAGTAATAGAGATAGTTTTGAAGCATTATATAAAAATGGGATAATACCTCAAGAATATATTGATAGATTTTTTATGATGGCTAAGTTTAGAAATAGAATAGTTCATATGTATATTGATATAGATGATAAAGTAATATACAACATTTTACAAAACAATATAGAAGATTTAAAAATATTTCTTGATTGTATAGTTCAGAATATATGATTGAATTAACAGTAACTAACTGGTACAATAAGAAGGTAAATTGCATATAATAAAACGATAGTGAATAAAGGGAGGTTTTTATATGTTTAAAGGTGGAATGCCCCCAATGGGTGGAAATATGAATAATCTTTTAAAGCAAGCTCAAAAGCTCCAAAAGCAAATAGAAGAAATGAGAGCAAAGCTAGAACAAGAAACTGTTGAAGCTACAGTTGGTGGTGGAAAGGTTAGAGCTATTGCAAATGGCAAAAAGGAAATAGTAGATATTGTTATTGATAGAGAAGTTGTAGATCCAGATGATGTTGAAATGCTACAAGACCTAGTTTTAGCAGCAGTAAACGAAGCATTAAAGAAGGCAGAAGAAATGATGGCAAACGAAATGGGTAAGCTAACTGGTGGCCTAAATATGCCTGGTCTTTTCTAAGGAGTGAGTTAGTTGTTTTATCCTACTAAAGTTGCAAAACTAATTGAAGAGCTTTCAAAGCTTCCGGGTGTTGGAACAAAGACAGCCCAGAGGCTTGCTTTTTATATTATAAATATGGACAAGAGAAGTGTAGAATCTTTAGCTGAGGCAATAATTGAGGCAAAATCTTCAATTAAATATTGTTCAGTTTGTGGAAATCTAACAGATGTTGACCCTTGTGTAATATGTTCAAATACATCAAGGGACAAAAGCACAATATGTGTTGTACAAGAACCTAAAGATGTAATTGCAATGGAAAAGACAAAGGAATATAGAGGGCTTTATCATGTGCTTCATGGTGCAATATCTCCGATGCTTGGAGTTGGACCAGATGATATAAAGATAAAAGAGCTTATATCAAGAATGAATGATGAAGTAAAAGAGGTTATTATTGCAACTAATCCAAATGTTGAGGGTGAAGCAACTGCTATGTATATAGCAAGGCTAATAAAACCTCTTGGAATAAAGGTTTCAAGAATAGCCCATGGAATTCCTGTAGGTGGAGATATAGAATATGCCGATGAAGTAACACTTCTAAAGGCATTAGAGGGAAGAAGAGAACTGTAAAGTGCTGTAAGTTGTTGTCTTCGCCCAAAAAACCCTGTCAATTCCATATAAACCTTGTCAAAAGAAAATAAAGTTGTTCAAAAGGAAGAGTATTTTTGGGGCTCTTCCTCTTTAATTTACATTAGTTTATATAAGTAGTATTGCAAAATTATTCTATAAACAATAGAATTATGGCTAGTTTGTATAAAAACGAGAGGGTTGGTCTTGAAAAGAAAGATAGTAGTACTAACAATGTCAATGATTATGGCGTTGCCATCATTTAAAATAGTAAAAACAGATGCAAAGACAATATCAGTAGAAAGAATAGGTGGAGTAGATAGATATAATACCAATGATAAAACAAATGAAAAGCTTGATGACTTTAGCACAATAGTAGTTTAGTTAAACACCTCACAATTTGTGGGGTGTTTGTTTTAAATTAAAATAATATTATATTTACAAATATACTTATATAATTTATATTATAAGTATATTTGTAAAGAGGGTGAAACAATGGATTATATTAAAGAGTTAGAACAGTATATAAAATAGATATATGAAATATATATTATTAGGGGGATAAAATTATAATTATAAGGACAGCAACTCTTGAGGATGAAGAAAAAGTATCAAAATTGATAGCACAGTTTAGAGTAGAATTAAAGGAACTTAAAGGCATCAAAGCATCTTTTAATATGCAACAAGCCAGAGAAGAATTTAAGGAATATATAGAAGCAAAATTTCCTATATTTGTTGCAGAGGATGCTAATAATGAACTATTAGGGTATTTGGTTTGTAGATTTGATGGAGATGTGGTATGGGCAGAATCACTATTTGTTTCGAATAACTCAAGAAGAAAAGGAATAGGTTCAAAATTATATGACAAAGCGGAAGAAATTGCTAAAAACTTGGGTGGAAGTACTGTTTATAATTGGGTACACCCAAATAATGATAAAATAATACCGTTTTTATTGAAAAGAGGTTATAATGTATTAAATTTGATAGAAATAAGAAAGCCTTTGAAAAATGAAATATTGACTCAAAAAATAAGTATAGGAAATTATGAATATGACTATTAATTATTAAAAGTGTTCTAAAAACATAAGGCAGATGCACAATTGTTTGTGCATCTGCCTTATTAGTCTTCCGATAAAAAAGTCTTAATAATGTTTAATCCAACTTCCTCATCACCTAGTTTAAACCATAAATAGTATTTACATGTTTTACACTCAGGCATATTCTTTCCAGAACATATATTTTTAGCTATTTCAAGTGGTTTGAAACATTTAGGTTTTGTATTCATCTACATCAACTCCAATAATAGTTTATATATTTATTATCGAATTTTTATATTAATAATTAATAGACGTTATAATGTTTGAACAATTATACTAGATATTGCAACTGCAAACCAAACAATTAATCCTAATATAAGAGGTTTAATTCCTGTCTTAAGTATCTTTTTAAAATCAGTTGAAAGTCCAATTGCTGTTAGTGCCATAACAATCATAAATTTACCTATTGTATTTATATAATTAATACTTTCTTTCGGGAAAATACCTATTGTATTTAATATGGAAGCTACTAAGAACCATATTATAAACCATGGGAATATCTTTTTAAAACTATAATTTACAGATTGGTTTTGCTTTGATTCTTTTTTCTTTTGTATTGATGTTATAATTGCAAAAATCAATGAAATAGGAATAATCATGGTTGTTCTTGTTAATTTAACTATTGTAGCATAGGCACCTGCTGCATTGCTATATATATATCCAGCTGCTACAACAGATGAAGTGTCATTAATGGCAGTACCTGCCCAAAGACCAAATGCCTTATCATCAAATCCCATCATATGTCCAAGAGGAGGGAATATTAATACAGCTATTATGTTAAATAAAAATATAGTAGAAATAGAATAAGCAATTTCCATCTCATCTGCTTCTATAATAGGTGAAATTGCGGCAATTGCAGAACCACCACAAATTGCTGTTCCAACACCTATAAGTGATTTTAATTTATATGGGATATTAAGAAGTTTTCCAAAAACAAATGCTGTAATAAATGCAACTATTAGAGTAACAAATGTAACTGATAGAGATTCAAGTCCTGTTTTATAAATTTGGTTGATATTTAAACTTGTTCCTAACACAATAATTGCCCATTGAAGAATTTTTTTAGATGTAAATTTTATTCCATCTTGAGAACTTTTAGGCTTGCCTACGGTGTTATTAATAAGTATTCCTAGCACAATTCCAAAAACAGGGCCACCTACTATTGGAAAAACTTTACCAAGTTTAAAAGCTATAATAGATAAAACAAATGATAAAAGTACTCCCTGATAATTTTTTTTAATCCATTCCATAATGTCATCTCCCTTTGCAAAAGTTTCAACAAATAATATATTAATGCTTAATATTATTAGGAACAATAAAGGATTTATAATTAAACTATAACAATATGTTATAATAATTATGTATTTTTATGAAATTTGTTTGGGGATGGTAGGTTTGATGGATGTAAAATTAGTTTCTTTTATTGCCTTTGCGAAATTTAATTTTATATATCTAGATGAGTTTAAGAATAATTTTATTTATGATTTTATCAATTTTTGTAAACATAATTATATATAGAATTTAAAATATTTTCTTGTATAGTGCAGGTAATTATAGTAAAATGTACAAAATATAAATTTGGGGGGATTTTGATGGATTTTATAATTAGACCAATAAGGGTAGAGGATGCTGTTTTTATTAATGAATTAAGAAGAATGGATGGGGTAAGGGAAACAATATTAGGTATTAAAAGTGAAAGGATTAATAAAACAGAGGATTTTATAAAGGGACTAGGACCAAATGATCATATGTTTGTGGCAGAAGTTTTAGAAAATGAAGTGAAGAAAGTAGTTGGAGTTATAGGACTTCATATAAACGCAAATCCAAGATTAAGACATTCTGCAAGTGTTGGAATAATGATTCATAAAGACTATCAGGGCAAGGGAATAGGCAGAGCACTATTTAATGAAGTTTTAGATTTAGCAGATAATTGGTTAAAGTTAGTTAGAATTGAACTTGGGGTTTTTGTTGACAATAAAAGAGCTATAAAACTATATGAGTCTTTGGGATTTCAAATAGAAGGAACAAAAAAATATGCTGCAATAAAAAATGGAGAATATGCAGATGAGTAGATAATGGCAAGATATAATTTATAATATCAATACCACCTATAT
>JAOAFH010000114.1 GCA_026416355.1 Clostridiales bacterium
CTTGTAAATGTACACGGTGGTGGATTTACAGGTCAAGCAGGTGCTATTAGACACGGTATAGCTAGAGCACTTGTTCAAGCTGATGCTGAATTTAGACCAGTTCTAAAGAAGGCTGGATTCTTAACAAGAGACCCAAGAATGGTAGAAAGAAAGAAGTACGGTCTAAAGAAAGCAAGAAGAGCGCCACAATTCTCAAAGAGATAATTACATTTTCATATATATACAGGAGCTGTTTTCAGCTCCTGTATTATTTTTTGTCTTTAATCATATAATATCTAGTGAAACTATGCTAGGGGAGATTATATGTTAAAGAAAAAGTATATTTTAATTTCAGTATTTGTAGCTTTTGTTGTGGCAATACTATATATTACTAAACCTGTATTTAGTTTTAACTCCAATAAAGTAGTAATAATAGATGCAGGTCATGGTGGTATAGATCCAGGTGCAATAGGGAGAACAGGTGTTGTAGAAAAGGATATAAACTTAGCTATTGCACAAAAATTAAAAGGATATTTAGAGGATGCAGGATTTACATGTATAATGATAAGAGAAATTGATGAAGGGCTTTATAGCGAATATGGAAGAGTTAGAGACAAAAAAAATGAAGATTTAAGAAATAGAAGATACTTTATTAAAAAATATAAGGCTGACTTGTTTTTAAGTATACATTTAAATTTTTTCCCTGACAGCAGATACTATGGGGCACAGGTTTTTTACCCTAAAAACGATGAAAAGAGTGAATTAATAGGAAAGGAAATTCAAAAGAGCTTAATTGAAACATTAGATAGGGGAAACAAGAGAGAGGCAAAGGCAACAGATGATATTTATGTTATAAGAGACAATAAAATTCCTTCTGTTTTAGTGGAATGCGGATTTTTATCAAACTATGAGGAGGAAGAATTATTGAAGACACAACTTTATCAAAACAAAATAGCATGGGCACTTTTTAAGGGGATATCTTCATATTTCCTAGGAAATTAAATAAAACAAAAATGTTGAGGCTTTATCTCAACATTTTTTGTTGTCAAATATTATGAAGTTAACCTAGGTAATTTAAGATATCAATAGTAGTTAGTGCAACCTTATTTGCGTGGTCACCAACTCTTTCAAGATTAGTTAAAGTATCTAGAAATACCATACCACTAGTGGGTTTACAAATGCATTTATTTAATCTGTCGATATGATCTTGTCTAAGTTGCTTTTCAACAGAATCAATTTTATCTTCAAGTGTTTTAACTTCGTTTGCAAGATTAATACTTCTTTCACTTAATGATTTAAGAGCCTTTTTAAAGGACTCAAATGCTAATTCATATAAATATTTAAGTTCAACAGTAGCTTCTTCTGAGAAGCTAATATAATGATTAAATTTATATTCAGCAAGGCCTAATATGTTTATAGCATGGTCTCCAACACGTTCCATGTCGCTTATTAAGTTATATAAAGTTAAGATTGTTTCTGATTCTTTGTATGTTGGGTTATGCATAGATAGATTGGTTAAAAAGTTCATCAATGCATCTTCAAGGTAATCAATAACTTCTTCATCCTTTTGTATTTTCTGTGCAATATCTCGTCTATAATCAAACATAAGTGAGAAAGCTTTCTCAAGATTAGTAAGTGACATTTCACCCATTCTTACAAGTTCTTTTATGCATTGCTCTATTGCCATTGAAGGTGTTTCAACAACCAGAGGGTTAATATATTTAAAAACCTTAGGCTCATATGCGTTGTTAAATGAAAATATACTGTTTCTCAGTGAAGAAATTATAGCATTAGCAAATATAATAACTAATATTGCTCCAAGAATATTTAATATAATGTGATATAGGAGTATATTAATCAAAGGTATATTTGTGATGTAAACTAATTTATTTCCAGCTAATAAATATATACTTATTATAGCTAAGCTTCCTAAAATATTAAGTATAAAATGCATAAAAGCAGTTATTTTTGTATGCCTTTCACTTCTATAAGCTCTATACAAAACAAAAAGTGAAGAACCTATATTTGAACCAACAACAATAAAGAAAGCAGATTTTAAATTTAAAATATCAATAGACACTAATGGTGCAACTAATATTATGTTTGCATTACTTCCCCTAAAAATGAAGGCAAATATAATACCAGTAAAAAAGCTTGAAAAACTATTGTTTTTTATTAATTCTATTAGAGGATGATCATAATAACCTTGTTTTATAAAAGATATTGATATAAGCAAAAGACCAAGGCTCAGTAAAAGTTCACCAAAGTGTTTATATAATTTATTACTTTTATTTATAAATATAACTAATATTGTTCCTAAAAATGCAAATAAGTATGGTATTATTGACACATTTAATAAAACAAGTAGAGGAATCAATGATGCACCTATATTTGCACCCGCAATAAAATAATATATATTTAAAAAGTTTATATTAGTTGAATCAATTAAACCAGAAAAGGTAATAGTAGAAATTCTACTACTTTCAGTTATAAAAGAAAAAATAAGTCCCTGCAATAGGCTTTTAAAGCGATTTGTTTCATGGTGATTGAATTTTTTATGAAACCATGACGTAAATAAATGTTGTGAAGATAAACTAAGCATACTTAAAGAATATATTAAAAGTCCGACACCACCTAATAGATTATAAAGTTTTACATCCACACATATCCCTCCAATTTGCTATTACCACTATTATTATATCAAAAAACATAAATAAAACATAATTATAGCCCAAAAAATAAGTAAAGCTGCCAAAGGCAACTTTACTTTTCTTCTTTATTCATACAATGTGGACAAGGATAATAGAAAGGGTGATCTAGTAATAGTGATGCTTCGTTTAATGAGCTATACATATCTATTGCTTCTTTGTCAATTGAATCAATATTACACTCTTCTTTCTCATTTAATAGGTCATGAAGTGTTTTTTTCTCAATATCATAAAGATATCTTTTCCCGTAATATGGTTCTTCATATCTTCTCATAAAGTCACCTTCATTCTTTGTAATCTAGAACCATTTGAGCTATGTTATTTGAGTGGTCTCCAATTCTTTCTATATTGCTAATTAAATCTAAGAATATTGTACCACTTGAAGTAGAACATATACCTTTATTTAATCTTTCTATATGTTCATTTCTAAGTTGTTTTTCCATTATATCAATCTTACCTTCAGCTTCAAGAACTTCTTGTGCTTTTGAGAAGTCAAAGTTTTCTAGTGATTCTACTGATGAATCAACTGCAAATTTTGCTACACCGTATATTTCTTTAAGTTCATTTATTGCCTCATCAGAGAATACTAGTTGATGATCAATTTTATATTGTGCAAGCTCTGCAATATTGTCCGCATGGTCACCTATTCTTTCTATATCATTAACTACATGGAACAGAGATGTTACAATCTCTGAGTCATGTTCTGAAAGTGATGTATTTGAAAGAGCAACCATAAATGAAGTAATTTCTCTTTCTAAGAAGTTTACAACTTGTTCTACTTCAAATACTTTGCTTATAAGCTTTGAATCTTCATTAAAGAATCCATCCATTGCATTAGTTAGATTTTCTGATGCAATTTTACCCATTCTTGTAACTTCCTTAATAACTTGTCCAACTGCAATTGAAGGAGTTTCTAACAGTCTTGAGTCTAAGTGTTCTAAGGTCATTGCAGTAGTTTCCTTTTCTTCACCAGGAACTAGCCACTTAACCCACTTAACAAGCAGTGGAATAAATGGAGCTTGAATAATAACGTTAGTTAGATTAAATATTGTATGTGAGTTTGCAATTTGTCTTTTAATATCACCACCAAGTAATGGAATTAGTTTAACTACTATAGGAAGTATTGACATAAATATTAAAGTACCAATAACATTAAAAGTTAAATGTATAAGGGATGCTCTTCTAGCATTTTTGCTAGCTCCAATACTTGCAAGCATAGCTGTAACACAAGTACCTATATTATCACCAAATAGTATTGGTAGTGCTACTCCAAGTGGAAGAGCATTTATACCTGCAAGTGCTTGAAGTATACCGATTGTTGCACTACTACTTTGAACAACAGCTGTCATACCAAGACCAACTAAAACACCAAGTATTGGATGTTGACCAAGTGTTAAAATAAGATTTCTAAATCCATCCATTTGTGCAAGTGGTTTCATTGAGTGTTCCATCATCTTCATACCTACAAATAAAACACCAAATCCTAAGACAATTTCACCAAGGTCTTTAGTCTTTTTCTTGTTTGAGAACATAACCATCGCTGCACCAATTGCAAGTACTAATGGTGCAATATCTGTTAACTTAAATGCAATAAGTTGTGCTGTCATTGTTGTACCAATGTTTGCACCCATTATAACTCCAGCAGCTTGGAATAAATTCATAAGTCCTGCATTAACGAAACCAACTGTCATAACTGTTGTAGCTGATGAACTTTGGATGATTGCTGTAACTAAAGCACCAACAGTTATAGCTAAAAATCTGTTTGTTGTTAAAACTTCAAGAATCCTTTTAAGCTTTTCACCAGCAGCCTTTTGGAGACCATCGCCCATAAGTTTCATTCCATAAACGAATAGTCCAAGACCACCAAGAAGTTCAAAAACCATCTTTGCGTTCATAATATACCCCCACAATCAT
>JAOAFH010000142.1 GCA_026416355.1 Clostridiales bacterium
TGATATAAGGAAGGGTCATGTTATCATACCTTTTGGGCAGGACATAGATTTAAATTCACTAGTTAGGGGAAAAAACACAGACATAGGACTTTGTACAGTATTTCATAACATAGAGGTATATATTAAAAAAGGAGAATAGGGGGAATAAATTATGTCAGAGGTATTTGTGGAGGTTACTCGTGGCCCACTGGTTGAATGCATTCATAGGGGGGATGCAGTAGTTGTAGACAAAACTGGAAAGGTCTTGGCATATTCGGGGGATGCCTACAAGGTAACATATATCCGTTCTGCTGCAAAGCCAATACAAACGATGAATGTAATTTTATCGGGTGCGGCAGATAGATTTAAGTTTAATGATAAAGAATTGGCGATAATGTGTGCATCCCATTATGGAGAGAATTTTCATGTAGATACATTAAATGAAATGCTCAAAAAAATAAATATAAAAAAAGAGGCTCTTTTATGTGGCGAGACTTACTCAATAAGCCAAGCATACAGAAAAAAGCAAATGCTTGAAAATCATCAAATTACAACTTTAAATTCAGATTGTTCAGGAAAGCATATAGGAGTTGTGGCAACTTGTCTTCATAAGGGATACGGACTTATAGACTATAACACAAAGGAGCATCCTGTTCAAAGGGACACATTAGAAGTTGTTTCAAATGTTTGTGACATAGAAAAGGAAAAAATATATCTTGGAGTAGATGGATGTAGTGTTCCTGTGTTTGGAATGCCACTATATAACATGGCACTAGGGTATGCAAGGCTCTCCACAGGCTATGGATTAAATGAAGAATTTAGGGCGGCTGCTAAGAGGGTATATAATTCTATGATAGAATACCCTGAAATGGTTGCAGGTACAAATGGATTTTGTACCGAGCTTATGAAAGCTACAAATGGCAAACTTATTGGAAAGCTTGGAGCAGAAGCTGTATATTGCATAGGTGTAAAAGATTTAGGAATAGGCATTGCTGTAAAAATTGAAGATGGCAACTATAGGGCACTTTATCCTGCTGTTATGAAGATTTTAGAGGATTTGAAAATATTAAATTACAGCGAGATAAATAAGTTAAGTCAATTTAAAAATCCACCAAACCTAAATAATAAAGGAATTAAGGTTGGAGATATAAAGGCTGTTGTTGAAATAAAGAGGGTATAGCATTTATTTAGCATAAAGAATTAAAAAAATTCATACAATCTATTGAAATATTTTTCTAATATGTGTAATATATATTTAGAAGTTAATATATGCGTCAAGGGTGCTAATTTATTAGCTTAAAAGGGAAAGTGGTGAAAATCCACTGCAGCCCCCGCTACTGTAGACGGAGACAAATCCTAACCACTGGGAAACTGGGAAGGTAGGAGGAGGAAGACCCGTGAGCCAGGAGACCTGCCTTTGGTGTGCACATCCTTCGGAGGGAAGGGAATGGCAAACTGTAAATTCAAGCCTGCCCTTTTTGCAGGCTTTTTTTGATATCTATCATTTAGAGTTTGAATTTTCAGAAAGCTCCCATTTCCTTTGGGAGCTTTTATTTTTGGAAGGGGGATTAAAATGGATTTTTTAAATGAAAGTCTAAGTAAGATTAAACCATTATATGATGACAAAATAAAAGAGGCATGGAGAAGAATTGATAATTTAACAAAACCAATAGGAAGTCTTGGAGAATTAGAGTCAATTGCAGCAAAGATGGCAGGTATAACTGGGAATTTAGTTAATATGGAATTGAAAAAGAACATAGTTATTATGTGTGCAGACAACGGAGTGGTAGAAGAAGGGGTAAGTGCCTGCCCTAAGGATATAACAAGGGTTGTTACAGAAAATTTCACAAGAGGAATAACAGGAGTTTGTGTATTTGGAGATTTTGTGGGTGCTGATTTGACTATTGTTGATATTGGAGTTGATGCAGATTTTGATAATCCTAAGATATTAAATAAAAAAGTTAGGAGAGGAACTAATAATTTTGTTAAAGGTCCTGCTATGGAATATAGTGAGGCAATCGAGGCAATAGAAACAGGAATTAGAATAATAGATGAGCTTGCTTACAAGGGGTATAACCTATTTGGAACAGGAGAGATGGGAATTGGAAATACAACAACATCTGCGGCTGTTTTATGTGCATTATCTGATTTAGATGCTGAAGTTGTAGTTGGAAAGGGAGCAGGGCTTACAGAAGAACAATATAGAAATAAAATAGATGTAGTTAAGAGGGGACTTGAGATAAATAAGCCAGATAAAGACAATCCAATAGACGTTTTGGCAAAGGTTGGTGGACTTGATATTGCAGGTCTTTGTGGTTGCTTTATAGGTGCTGCAAAAAATAGAGTTCCTATTGTAATTGATGGGTTTATTGCATCTGCTGCAGCCCTTTGTGCTGTGAGACTAAACCCACTAGTTAAGGACTATATTTTCCCATCCCACATGTCTGCTGAAGTAGGTGCTAAATATATGATGAAAGAGATTGGGCTAGAGCCAATGGTTAATTTGAAAATGAGACTCGGTGAAGGTTCAGGTTGTCCATTTGCCTTCTTTATAATAGAGGCATCACAAAAAATGATGAAGGATATGGGAAGTTTTGAAGATGCCAATATTGTTAATGATTTTCTTGTGGATATAAGAGAGGAGAAGGCAATATGATTATTTTGGTAACAGGAGGAGCAAGGTCTGGTAAAAGCACGTTTGCAGAAAATATTTTTAGAGATAAAAAAGATGTAGTTTACATTGCAACGGCATTAGTTTCAGATGAAGAGATGGAGCAAAGAATAAACCTGCATAGGCAAAGAAGACCTTATAATTGGAGAACATTTGAGGGCTATAAAAGTTTAAATAAGGCTGTAGAAAATGAAGAAAATTACTTGCTTGACTGTATAACAAATATGGTTTCAAATATTATGTTTGAAAATACGTATAGTGAAGAAAAAATATCTGAAGAAATTAAGAAGGAAGTAGAGGATAAAGTAATAAACGAAATAAAGTTACTTATAGATGAAATCAGAAAAAAACAAGGCAATTTAGTAATGGTTACAAATGAGGTTGGAGATTCTATTGTTCCTGAAAACCATGTGGCTAGGGCCTTTAGAGATATTCAAGGAAGAGTAAATGCAAGGCTTGGCAGTCTCTCGGATGAAGTTTATTTAGTGGTTTGTGGACAGCCTCTTAAAATAAAATGATAAAATCATTTATTCTATCACTACAATTTTTAACTAGACTGCCAATCCCAATAGCTGTTGATGTAGATAGAAAAACTATTGCGAAGGGGACATATTTTTACCCATTTGTTGGAACAATTATTGGACTTTGTACGTACATTCCATATTTTTTGCTTTATAAGTTTGACAAGGACATAGCTTCTATTGCAGTAGTTTTAGCAATTGTTTTAATAACAGGAGGATTTCATTTAGATGGCTTAGCCGATACATGTGACGGATTCTTCTCATCAAGAAAAAAGGAAAAAATACTTGAGATAATGAAGGACTCAAGGGTTGGAACATTTGGAGCAGTTGCTATTTTCTTTGACTTATTAACAAGATATGTAGTTTTATCAAAAATTCCAACCTCTAAAATGATTTTTGCACTTGTATTTTCAATAGCATTTGCAAGGCTTACTGCTGCATTTATGTTTAGCTTTGGTAAAAGTGCAAGAAAAGATGGACTTGGTGCAATGGTAACTGAAAACAACTCAAGGGGATACTATTTGGCTTCGGTTATTACTTTTATTCCTATTTCATTTTATTTCATAGGGAAATATTCTATTTTGATATTTATAGCAGATTTATTATTTGCAGTTTTACTTATGATTAAGTCATATAAGACAATAGATGGTCTAACAGGTGATGTCTATGGTACATGTAGCGAAGTTTGTGAAATAATTGGATTTTTAATTATCCTTTGTTCCTCTAGGTGGTGATAGTTTTGACTAATTTATATCTTTTAAGGCATGGAAGTGTTAAGGGAAATGAAGAAGGAAGATATATAGGAAGGCTAGATGAGGAGCTTTCAGAATTAGGACATAGACAAGTTAAAGTTTTAAGAGAATCAATTAATATTGATTTTAACAAAATTATTTCAAGCCCACTTAAAAGATGTGTTCAAACTGCAGACTATTTTGGAAACCCAATGATAGATGAAAGACTTTTAGAACTTAATTTTGGAATATTTGAAGGAAAAACATATAAAGAACTTGGTGAACAATATAGAGAAGAATATAAAATGTGGTCTTTAGACTATAAAAACTACAAAATTCCTAAAGGTGAGAGTTTGATGGATTTATTTAAACGGGTAGAGGATTTTTTGACTAATATAAATAAAGATGATGGCAACATTTTGATTGTTACTTCAGGTGGAGTAATAAGATGTATGCTTTCTTTGGTTTTAGATAGCTATGACTATTTTTATAAATTTCAAATTGATAATTGTAGACTGTCGACAATAACCTTAAATGAAGGTTATTGGTATATAAAAAGTCTTAATGGAGGGGTATAAATGAATAGAAAAAAAATAGTGATTTTTTCTGCACTACTTTTATTACCTAAAATGGCATATGCAATGCACATAGGGGAAGGTCTTCTGCCACCTGCTTGGGCAGCTATTTACTATGTTGTAATGCTTCCGTTTGTAATAACGGGAGCCCTAAATGTTAAAAATGCAAAGGATAAAGACATAAAAATGCTAATTGCCCTATCAGGTGCATTTATATTTCTATTATCTGCCCTTAAACTTCCGTCAGTTACAGGTTCATGCTCACATCCAACAGGAACAGGACTTGCAGCAATATTGTTTGGCCCATTTGTAACATCATTTTTATCAATGATAGTACTTATTTTCCAAGCACTACTTTTAGCTCATGGCGGTATAACAACATTAGGTGCAAATACTTTTTCAATGGGGATTGTTGGACCATTTGTTTCATTTTTTATATTTAAGATTTTAAAAAATAAAAATAGAAATTTAGCAGTATTTTTAGCAGCTGCGTTAGGTGATTTTACAACCTATATTGTAACTTCGATACAACTAGCTCTTGCTTTTAACAAAGCAGGATTTATGGCTTCATTTATAAAGTTTGTTTCTATATTTGCAGTAACACAAATACCTCTTGCAATTATGGAGGGAATTTTAACAGTAGTAATTTATGATTACATAACTAAACATGCAGAAGATGAACTTAAACTATTGGAGGTGAAATAGATGAAAAGAAAAAATATGACATTACTTTCAATCTGTGCACTTCTTATAGTAGGTTCACTTGTTTTGGGCTCTAAAGGAGGAGAATTTGGTGGTGCAGATGACCAAATAGAAGAAAAAATTGTTCAAATAGATAAAGATTATGAGCCTTGGTTTAGTTCAATATGGGAACCACCGTCAGGTGAAATAGAAAGTTTACTTTTTGCACTTCAAGCTGGAATAGGTGCATACTTTATAGGCTATTATGTGGGAAGGAAAAAGCATGTTAAAGAATGTTGATTTATATTCAAGGCATAGCATGGCAAGACAAATACATCCAGCCGAAAAGTTTGTATTTTGTGTTGCCACAATAATAATAACAAGTTCAATTACTAATTATTATATTATTTTATTAAACATAGCCCTCACAACAATTCTTCACATATATTTTAAAACACCTTTTAAAATGGTGTTAAAGTTTGCCTCAGGGATACTAGGCTTTAGTCTAGTATCTGGGGCAATATTTTCCCTAGATTTAGGCTTGAATTTTTTTATTATTATATTTTTGCGTTCACTAAACTCATCATTAGCATTAACATTTTTGATTTTTACAACACCACTTGAGGATATTTTTTCATATTTAAAGAAATTTAAATTTTTAACGGACACTGTTGACATAATGGACATGATGCTTAGGTTTTTATATGTTCTTGAAGATGAGATAAATATTATAAATTTATCAATGAAATCAAGAGGAGGATTTTTAAACTTAAAATCGAAAATAAGGGATACAGCAAAAATGGCAGCTGTACTTTTTATAAATACTTTGAAAAGATACTTTGAAATAAAAGATGGAATGAATTCAAGATGCTATACTGGGAAACATGCAAATCTAAAGGAATTTAAATTTAATTTAAAAAGAGTTTTTGCAATAGGCATTTATATATTATTTTTAATTGCTATGAATATATTAATTTGATTTTGGTGGTGATTATATGAATATTATGGTTCAAGGGACTTCTTCTTCATGTGGTAAAAGTTTAACTGTTGCAGCCCTTTGTAAGATATTTTATAAAGATGGATATAATGTGTGTCCATTTAAATCACAAAATATGTCATTAAATTCATATGTAACTCTTTTAGGTGAGGAAATGGGACGAGCTCAGGCACTTCAAGCTTGGGCAGCTGGGATTGAACCTAAGGTATATATGAATCCAATTTTGCTAAAGCCAACAACAGATCAAAAGAGCCAGATTATTTACATGGGAAAACCAATTGAAAACATGAGTGCAAAGGAATATTTTAAGTTTAAGCCTAAGCTTAAGGAAGATATATTGAGGGTTTATAAAGAAGTGGAAAGTAAATATGACATTGTGGTTATTGAAGGTGCGGGAAGTCCTGCTGAAATCAACCTAAAAAAAGATGATTTTGTAAATATGGGAATGGCAAAGATGACAGACAGCAATGTAATATTGGTTGCTGACATTGATAAGGGAGGAGTTTTTGCACAGATATATGGAACTTATATGCTCCTTGATGAAGAAGAAAGAAAGAGAATAAAGGGTGTAATTATAAACAAATTTAGAGGGGATAAGGAACTTTTAAAACCTGGAATAGAAATGATTGAAAATATGATACCAATTAAGATAATAGGAGTTGTTCCCTATTTTGAATTTAATTTAGATGATGAGGACAGTGCAGGAGGATTTAAAAACTTTTATAAAAAGGGAGTAAATATAGCCGTTATTAAGCTTCCTAAAATATCAAATTTTACTGATATAGATGCATTTAAATTTGAAGATGATGTAGCAATAAAATTTATAACAAATCCTGATGATATCCATGATGCAGATTTAGTTATAATACCGGGAAGTAAAAACACAATAGAGGACTTAAGATGGCTAAAAAGTAGTGGATTTGAAGATGCACTTAAAGGATTTGATGGATTGGTATTTGGTATATGTGGAGGGTACCAAATGATGGGAAGTAAAATAATCGATGAAATTGGAATAGAAACAGTGGCAGGTAATAAAGAAGAAGGACTTGGCATTTTTGAAACAGAAACAGTATTTAAAAATGAAAAACAGCTTAAAAGAGTTGAAGGAATTGCATTTAATAAAAGAATAAATGGATATGAGATACATGTTGGTGTAACAACGAACAACAAAAATCCATTTGTTAAATTAGAGGATAGATTAGATGGAGACTCTATAGAAAACAAATATTTTGGAACCTATGTTCATGGAATATTTGATTCAGGTGAGTTTAGAAGCTATATATTAAACATCATAAGAAGAAAAAAAGGATTAAAAGAAAAACATACAGAGGATTTATGGGAAATAAGGCATAGGGAACTAGATAGATTAGAGGAGATTTTTAGGGAAAATGTTGATATTGAATATATAAAGACACTATTATGATGGATTTAGTTGTTGCAGTAATAATAGATTTTATAATTGGAGACCCTGAAAAATTTCCTCATCCTGTAAAACTTATGGGTAGATTAATTTCCAAAGAAGAAAAGCTATCAAGAAAAATATTTAAGGGCAATATGCTTTATTTTGCAGGTTTTTTAATTGTAATAATAAATATATTTTTAGCATTCTTTATTCCTTATTTTATATTAAAGGCATTAAAACCATATAAATTTGCATTTCATATTGTTAATATTTATCTTTTATATACTACAATTGCAGCAAAATGTCTAAAAGATGAAGCAATGAAGGTCTATTATGCCCTAAGGGAGTCAATAGAGAAGGCAAGATTAAGACTTTCATATATAGTTGGAAGAGATACAAAAAATTTAAGTGAATCTGAAATAATAAGGGCTACTGTTGAGACTGTATCTGAGAATACATCAGATGGTGTAATTGCACCTTTAATTTATGGAAGCTTATTAGGTGCACCAGGTGCACTATGTTATAAGATGATTAATACAATGGACTCTATGCTTGGATACAAAAATG
The DNA here is from genome assembly GCA_026416355.1 of Clostridiales bacterium. Classification (GTDB taxonomy): domain Bacteria; phylum Bacillota; class Clostridia; order Clostridiales; family Caloramatoraceae; genus Thermobrachium. The sequence goes on from JAOAFH010000142.1 coordinate 8,125, forward strand.
AGAAGTATGGGAAAATAGGATTTTTCCCAGCAAAGACAGATGATGTAGCTAATTTTATTCCAGCAAGACTAACAGGAGTTTTAATGGTTTTGACAAACCCTAAAAAAACATTAGATGCATTTAAAATTATGATAAGGGATAGGAAAAACCATAAAAGTCCCAATTGTGCATATCCTGAAGCTGCAACAGCAGGTCTTTTAGGGATAGAACTTGGAGGTGCAAATTATTATTTTGGAGAGCTTGTTGTAAAACCAACTATAGGTGATAAAACAAGAGAACTTGAGATAGACGACATAAAAAGAAGCATAACTATTATGTTTAAAGCAGAGATACTTTATATTTTAATATCTATTTTCTTTTGGTGGTGTTTAAAATGAAGCATGGAGGATGTGTATATAAATATAATAATCCAGATGGTATTTTAGATTATTCTAGCAATATAAATCCAATAAAATATGATTTTGATTTAAATGAGTGTAAAGAGGATTTATATAGATATCCAGATATTGAATATACAAATCTTAAAAATATATTAGCTAAATATTTAGGATGTAGTGTAAATAGTGTGTCTGTTTCAAACGGAGCAGTTGAACTAATTGATGCCTTTGTGTCTTTGTTTAAAAGAGTTGTAGTATTCACTCCTTGTTTTAGTGAATATCAATTAAGGGCAGAGGTAAGAGGCAAGGAAATATTAAAGCTAAAGTTAAACTTAAACTTCAACTTGGAGTTAGAGGAACTTAAATATATTAATGAAGGGGATATTTTAGTACTAGGTAACCCTAATAACCCTACAGGAAAGAGAATAGAAAAAGAAAAATTAAAACTTATATATGAAATATGTCAAAAAAGAGGTGCTTATCTACTTTTAGATGAGGCATTTTATGAGTTCTCAGATGACTATGACAGTATTGAGATGTTTAAATATAAAGAGGGAGTATCTGTGATTAGGGCAGCTACTAAGTTTTTTTCACTTCCTGGAATAAGGCTTGGTTATGCATATGTATCAAGGGATATTAAAGAAAAAATAGATAATATTTTACTTCCTTGGACTGTAAATTCAGTTGCTGTATTTTTAGCACAAAAGTTTTTACAAGATACATCATATATTAAAAATTCTAAGGAATTTATTAAAAAAGAAAGGGCGTTTTTCTTACTAGAACTTAAAAAACTAAAGGAAATTTATGTATATGATACTCAATCTAATTTCATATTAATTAAGCTTTTAGAGCATGATGAGGACACGATTTTTAAAAGAATGCTTACTAGAAACATTTTAATTAGAAAATGTTCAACATTTTATGGGCTTAATAAAAATTATATTCGAATAGCAATTAAGTATAGAAAAAGTAATTTAATATTTCTAAATGCTTTTAGGGAGGCATTATATGATTAGTGCACTTTCGTATGGGAGTTTAGGAGAGGTTCTTCAAGGTAAGTTTATGGGAATTGATGTACTTTGCTCTTTCCCGGTTAATCTGTATACAAAGGCTTATTTAAATAAAGTTAACAGAAAAAATAATTATGTTAACTTTAAAACCAATAGTTTTGTAAAAAAGGTTTTAGAGGGATGGGGAATAGATGAGAGAATAAATATTAAAATTAATTCATCTATACCTAGGGGTAAGGGATTTGCCAGCAGTACTTCTGATATACTTGCAGCCTATATGCTTCTTTTAAAGAAATATAATAGAAATTTTAATATAGATGAGCTTATTAAATGTTCTTTAGAAGTTGAACCAACTGATAGCATTATATTTAATAGAGCTACTTTGTTTGATTATAAAAGTGGAGAATTTAAAGAAGAGCTTGGGGATTATATAAAATTCTATGCAATTTGTTTTGAAGGTAAAAGGCAAATAGATACAGTTAAATTTAATAAGGAAATAACAGAACCATTAGCTTGTGTTGATGATTTGGTTAAAGAGCTAAAGGATGCAATTTTAACATCAAGTATAGAAAAGCTTGCCTATGTAAGTTCAGAAAGCATCATTAGAAATACGAATAGGATACATTACAGTTATCTGCCTGATATTTTGAAAAATCAAAGAGAATTTGGTGGGCTTGGGATAATAGGAGCCCATAGTGGAAATTTTTTAGCCATTATTTTTGATGATAAGGAAAAAAGGGATTTTTATTTAAACAAATCTAAAATTCCTAGACTTAGGGTATATCCTGTTGAAACGCTTAGAAAGGATGAATTATATGAAGGGATTAATGGTATCTGCATTAAATAGCGGTAGCGGCAAGACACTTTTTACAGCAGGATTGATTAGGCTATTTAAAAACAATGGACTATCGGTACTTCCTGCTAAAACAGGACCAGATTATATAGATACACAGTACCATACATTAGCAGCAGGCGAGATGGCACAAAATTTAGATATGCACCTACAAGGAAAAGATGGAATGAAGAAAAGTCTTGGTATTAATAAAAAAAATTATTTGATTGTTGAAGGGGCAATGGGTTATTACGATGGTATTTATAATACATATAAAAATTCAAGCTATGAAATAGCAAAGGAGCTCAATATAGATACAATACTTATTTATTCACCAAAGGGGGAGATGTTTTCTTTAATCCCAAAATTAAAGGGATTTGTTGATTTTTCGGACAAAAGAATTAAGGGAATAGTTTTAAATAAAACAAGTAAAGCGATACATGATTTAATTAAGCCTAAAATCGAGGAATACGTGGGAATAAAGGTTCTAGGACACATAGAAGAGCAAAATGAATTTGAAATTAAGTCTAGACATCTTGGACTTTTTCAAAGTGGAGAGGTAAAAAATTGTGATTTGATTATAGATATGATGGCTCAAAAGATTAAATCCAATATAGATGTAGAGTATATTTCAAACTTATTTAAGGATGTTGATTATATGGAAGATATGGCTCTAGAAAAAAGGAATATAGATGTGGTTGTAATGAAGGATGTTGCCTTTTCATTTTATTATAGGGAAAACTTAAATCTACTTGAGAAAACATGCAATGTATATTATGTGTCTCCCCTTAGGGATGAAAGAATACCAAAATGTAACTTTTTGTATATAGGTGGAGGGTATCCAGAGGTATTTAAACATGAATTATCAATCAATAAAAAAATGCTTAATTCAATTAAAAACCATGCAAATAATAACGGATTTATATATGCAGAATGTGGAGGGTTTATGTATCTGTGTGATGAAATAGATGGAGAAAAAATGGTAGGAGTATTTAAAGGTAAAAGCCTCATGACAGATAAATTACAGAATTTTGGTTACAACAACTTTGAACTTAAGGATGAATTTTTGATAGGAGATAAAGGAGATAAATTTAGTGCTCACGAGTTTCATCGTTCAGTGGTTGAAATAGAGGATAACAGGTATATAAAAATCAATAAAACAATGGGCAATAGAGAGTGGCAATGTGGATATAGATATAAAAATACATTTGCATTGTATCCACATATTAGCTTTTTAGGTAATTTTGAAGCATTTAATAAAATGCTAGACAAGATAGAAGGGAGAACAAAAACATGAAGGCTATATTATTAATAGGACATGGAAGTAGAGCAAAGGATGCAAAGGATTGTTTTTTAAAGGTTTTAGAGTCTCTTGAAAAGAGAGTTGATTTAAAGGTTTATGGTGCATTTATGGAAAATGCAACTCCAACAATAGAGGAAACATTTAAACTAATGCATAAAGAAGGTGTTAATGAGGTTGATGTATTGCCATATTTCTTGTTTGATGGAATTCATATTAAAGAGGATATTCCAGAGATATTAGATAATATGAAGAAGGAATATAATATGAAAATATGCTTTAAAAGACCAATAGGGTACCATGAGCTTCTTGTGGACTTATTAATAGATAGATTAGAGGGAGAGGGAAAATGTATATAAAAGAACCAAATAAAATTGAGGAAAAAAGCTTTGAAATTATAAGGAGTAACATTAAGAAGAATTTTTCAGACAAAGAACTAAAGGTTGTAATGAGAACTATTCATACAACTGGAGACTATAACTATGAAAATATAGTTGATATAAGAAACAATGCAATAGAAGAAGGAGTAAAGGCATTACTATGTGGTGCAAAGATTTTCACAGACACAAGAATGGCATACTCTGGAATAAACAAAAGAAAGCTGAATAGCTTAAATTGTACAATAGATTGTTTTATTGACAATGAAGATGTATTTAAAAATGCAAAGGAAAATGGCATAACTCGTTCAATGGCTGCAATAGATAGGGCGGTAAATGATGGCTTTGACATATATGTAATAGGAAATGCTCCAACTGCATTGTTTAGGTTACTAGAGCATATTGAAAATAATAAAACATCACCTAAGCTTATAGTTGGTGTTCCTGTAGGTTTTGTTGGGGCAGCTGAGTCAAAGGAAAAATTAAGGGAGTATAAAATTCCTCAAATATCAACTATAGGAACTAAGGGAGGAAGCAATGTTGCAGCTGCCATTTTAAATGCCCTTATATATATGGTGATGGAAAATGTATGAGATATATGAAGGAAAAAAATTAAGATGCGGATATACAACGGGTAGCTGTGCTCAAGCTGCAACTGTTGCCTGCTGTATGCTTTTAAATGGAGAAGTATTAAATGAAGTTGAGATTGAAACAAATAGTGGACAAAGGCTTATAATACCTATTTACGGTCACAAGATAGAGGAAGGTACTGCAGAGTGCTATACAATAAAGGATTCAGGCGATGATAAGGATGTTACAAATGGAATTGAAATTTATGCTAGAGTAAAAAAGCGATTTGATGGAAATGTAAACATTGATGGTGGAATTGGAATAGGACGTTTTACTTTGGATACTCCCTATGGTAAAAAAGGAGAGGCTGCCATAAATAAGGTTCCAAGAAAAATGATTGAAGGGGAAGTTAGAAAATTTTTCAGTGGTGCAGAGGTTTTGATATTTGCCCCAAAGGGAGAAGAGATTTCTAAAAAAACATTTAATAAAAGATTAAAGATAGAGGGGGGCATATCTATCCTTGGAACAACAGGAATAGTTAAACCAATGTCAAATGAAGCCCTAATAAAAACAATTTATATGGAACTTGATTTAAAAAGAAAAACAACAGATGAAGTTATATTGGTACTTGGCAACCATGGAGAAGAGTTTGCCAAAAATATGTTTAATAAAGATTGTGTAATAGTTTCAAATTTTATAGGAGATTCAGTTCTCTATGCAAAGGCTATAGGATTTAAAAAAATTATACTTATAGGGCATATAGGGAAGCTTTGTAAACTTTCAATAGGAGCATTTAACACCCACAGCCACATTAATGATTCAAGAACAGAGGCGTTTGTATATTTTTTAGCTAAAAATCATATTGGTTTTGATGTAATTGATAAAGTAATTGAATTGACAACAGCAGAGGAAATAACAGTGTATCTTGTGGATAATGGGTATAAAGAAATAATTTTTGATATGGTAAAAACAGCAGAAGATAAAATAAAAGCTTTAGCTAACGATTATATAGATTTTAATTTAATAATGTACACTTTTAGAGGTGATGTTTTTGAAGGTAGTAGGAATAGGACCAGGTAATTTAAGGTATGCAAGTCTAGAGGCAATTGAAACAATAAAAAATTCTAATATTGTTTTGGCATTTAAAAGAGTTGCCAATGATATTAAAGAAATTTCAAACCCAATAATAATAAATAAACTAGATGAAATTAAAAATTATAAGGATGGATGTTTTGTTGCATCAGGTGACCCTTGTCTTTATGGTGTTTTAGAATATCTAGAAAAAAATAATGTTGAAATTGAGAAGGTAGTTCCATCTATTTCGTCTATTCAGTATATGTTTTCCAAAATAAAAAAGCCTTGGTCAAATGGTAAAATAATAAGCCTTCATGGAAGAGATAAGCTTAATATTTGTGAAAATGGTTTATATATTTTCTTTACAGATAAAATAAATACGCCCAATGTTATTTCACAGAAATTAAATAATCAAGGTATAAAGGGAGAAATGTATGTGGGATATAACCTATCCTATGATGATGAAGTAATAATTAAGGGAAATATAGGACAAGAGTTTGAAGAAAAGTCTGATTTAAGTGTGGTGATATGCTATGTGGATTAGTGATGAGGAATTTTTACGCTCAAAAGTTCCAATGACTAAATTTGAAATAAGAGTCATTTCATGTGCTCTTTTAGATTTAAACAACGATGATGTTCTTTTGGATATTGGTGCAGGAACTGGAAGTATATCAATACAGGCTAAAAAAATAGGAGCAGAAGTTATTGCAATTGAAAAAAAGCAAGAGGCAATAGATATAATGCAAAAAAATATGGACAAATTTAAAGTGGATTTTAAAGTGCATAACAAAGATGCAGTAGATGTGATAGAAGAGTTAGAGTTTAATAAATGCTTCATTGGAGGAAGCGATGGCAAATTAAATGATATTTTAGACTTAGTGGATAAGAAATTAAAAAAGGGTGGAGTAATTGTTGGAAACTTTATAACCCAAAACTATCAAGTAATGATGGATAACCTAAAAGAATACGATAAGGAACTAAGAATTATTAATATTTCAAAATATAATGGACTAATGTTTAAGGCAAATAATCCAGTTTTTGTTGTTAAGGCGGTGAAGAGATGAAATTAGTTGGAGTAGGAATAGGACCAGGTGACAGTCAGCTTATGACATATAAAGCTGTTCTTATGATAAATGAGGCAAAATATGTATTTGTTCCAGAAAGTAAAGGTAAATCATTGGCATATGAAATTGCAAAACCATATTTAATAGATAAAGAAGTGATTTTTTTAGAAACTCCAATGGGACAAGATAACAAAGAAAGATATAAAGATTATGCCAAAAAGATATTTGAGATGACTGGTGATGATATATCGGTTTTTTTAACATTAGGAGATAGCAGTGTATATAGTACGTTTACATACATTTCAAAGGAGTTTAAAAAACTTGGAGGAGAGGTTGAGTTTATACCAGGTATAACTTCATTTAGTGCAGCAGCATCTGTTTTAAATATTCCTCTTATAGAAAAAGGAGAGAAGATGATTGTATGCGATTCATTAGATGGTGTGAATTTAATAAATATAGATACGGTTGTTATTTTGAAAACAGTTGAAAAAGAAAAGCTAATAGAAAGGTTAGAAAAAGAAGGCTTTTACTATTACTATGTAAAAAGGTGTACACAATTTGGTGAAGAGATAATAAGTGATAAGGAAAAAATACTAGATGATCGAGACTATTTATCTTTAATAGTTGCAAAAAGGAGTGAAGAGGATTGGTTTACTTTATAGGGGCAGGACCTGGTGATGTTGATTTAATTACTGTTAAAGGAAGAAAAATTTTAGAGATGGCAGATGTTGTTATATATGCAGGTTCACTAGTATCAAAGGAACATTTAAAGTTTTGTAAGGGAAACGCTAAGTTTTATGATAGTTCTACTATGAACTTAGATGAGATTATAGAGATTATTAAAAAAGAGGATTTAGAATCAAAAGTAATTGTAAGGCTTCACACAGGAGACCCAACTATATATGGTGCAATATATGAACAAATAAGGGAACTTGAAAAAAATAATATAAAATATGAGGTTATACCAGGGGTATCATCATTTACAGCAAGCTGTGCTAGGTTAAATGCAGAGTTTACTGTACCAGAGATTACTCAAACTGTTATACTTACAAGGCTTTCAGGGAGAACTTTGGTACCAGATAGTGAGGATTTAGAAAAGTTAGCAGCACATAAGTCATCTATGGCAATTTTTCTATCGGTACATGATATAGAAAATGTTGTTAAAAAGCTTATAAATGGGTATAAAGATGAAAATGTTCCATGTGCAGTAGTTTATAAGGCAACTTGGGAGGATGAAAAAATAATTTTAGGAACATTAAAGGATATTGCAGATAAGGTTAGGAAAAACAACATTAAAAAGACAGCACAGATTTTAGTTGGATATTTTTTAAGGGATAATGGAACAGTTAGTAAATTATATGACAAGAATTTTTCCCATGAATTTAGGGAGGGGCTAAATGATTAGCATTATTTATTTTACTATGTTTGGAGAAAAAATTGCCAAAAAACTTCAGGAAAATATAGATAATATAGTTTTATATGATAAAAGTAACTATAAAGAAAATATGGAATATATATTTAAAAGCTCAGATACAATTATATTTATATCTGCGACGGGTATTGCTGTTAGAACAATTGCACCATATATTCAGTCAAAATTTAGTGATCCAGCTGTAATTGTAATAGATGATGAGGCAAGATATGTAATAAGCCTATTAAGTGGACATGTTGGTGGTGCAAATGAAATGGCAATAAAGCTTGCTAATATATTAAATGCAACACCTATTATTACAACATCAACCGACATTCATAATATAGAGGCGATAGATGTATTTGCCAAGAAAAATAATCTTTTTATAGAAAATAAGGAGCTAATTAAAACTATATCTCAAGCAATGCTAAATGGCGAAGAAATAGACATTATATCGGATATATCAGTTAAACCAAGCTATAAAAATATTTCAAGTTCTGCAAATTTGGCAATTTATATTACTTATAAAATAGTTAATGATAACAGGAAACATTTAGTTTTAAGACCTGATGTTTTAAATGTTGGAATAGGAATAAGGAGAGGAGTTAATGCTGAAACAATTTTAAGTGTTTTATATGAGGTCTTTGAAAAAAACAATTTAAGCATAAATTCAATTAAGGCAATTGCAAGCTATGAATTAAAAAAGAATGAAGAAGGACTTGAAAACATTAAAAGAATATTAAATAAGCCTCTTGTTTTCTTTTCTAAAGAAGAGATTAATTCAATAGAATGTGAAAAGGATGAATTTGTTTATAAATCAGTTGGAGTTTATGCAGTTTCAGAACCTTGTGCTAAACTACTTGGAGGAAAATTGCTTGTTAAAAAATATAGAAAAGATGGAGTTACAATATCAGTTTGTCTGGAGGATTAAGATGGGAAAGATTTATATAGTTTCAATATCATCAGGAAGCTCAAGTGATTTATCTAAAAGGGCTATTGATGCATTAAATGAATCTGATGTTATTGTTGGATATAAGGGATACATAGATTTAATTAAGAATGTTATAGAAGGTAAAGAGATATATTCAAATTCTATGAGGGGTGAAATTGAAAGATGCAGTTTTGCAATTTCATCTGCAAATGAGGGGAAAAAAGTAGCAATTATAAGCTCAGGGGATGCAGGACTTTATGGAATGGCAGGACCTATTTTTGAAATGGCAGATGGGATTGAAATTGAATATATTCCAGGAATTACAGCAGCATTTTTAGCAGCCTCACAGCTTGGTGCACCAATTATGCACGATATGTGTACTATTAGCTTAAGTGACCTTTTAACTCCCTTTGATGTAATAGAAAAAAGGTTAAAGGCTGCTGCCGAAGGAGATTTTGTTATTGCACTATATAACCCTAAAAGTAGTGGCAGACAAAATCATATAGAGACAGCAATGGACATTATTAGGCTCTATAGAAAGGATACAACACCTGTTGGTATAGTTAAAAATGCACTTAGAAGTGGTCAAAATGTAAAAATTACCATGATTAAGGATATTGATTTTGATGAAATTGACATGTCAACCACAATAATTATAGGTAATAGTCAAACATATATTAAAAATGGATACATGGTAACTCCGAGGGGGTACAGGATTTGATTTGGATAATTGGAGGAACAGTGGAAACTAGATATTTAATTAAAAAAATTAAAAGTGAATATGTCTTAACTGTTGCAACTTTGGATGGAGGAAGGGAATTTAGTGAGTTTAATCCTATTGTAAGAAGGATGTCTTTAGGCGACATGGTTGATTTTATAAATAAAAACAAAATAGATTTAATAATAGATTTATCACATCCATATGCAGAGGAAGTAACAAAAAAAGCAAAACAGGCAGCTAATGAATGTAATGTTAAATATTTAAGATATGAAAGAAGTAGAACTACTCTAAATGGATGCAGGATATTTAAAAGTTATGATGAATGTAATAATTATATACAAAATCTTAAGGGAACATTTTTATTTACAACAGGTTCTAAGCATATAGGTTTATTTGAAAAAAATAAAGGAGACAGAAGATATATTTATAGAATACTTCCCTCTAAGTTAAGTATTGATGAATGTTTAATAAATGGAGTTGAAATGGATAGGATTGTAGCAATAAAAGGGCCTTTTTCAAAGGAGTTTAATAAAGCAATTTTAAAAGAATATAATGCAGATTATATTGTTTTAAAAAATAGCGGAAAAGAGGGCGGAGTAGAAGAAAAGATAATGGCAGCAAAGGAACTTAATGTAATACCTCTTGTAATAGATAGGGAGGAGAAGGAAGGTTTAAGCTTAGATGAAATTGCTGATATTGCAAATTTGGGGGCGAATTAGATGATTTATTTAATTGGAGTATCTAAGGATGTTCCTATTAACATTAGAGAACAACTATCGATGACAAACAGTAAATTAAAGAGTAATTTAGTTAGGCTAAAGGAAATAGTATGTGGCTGTGTTATTTTATCAACATGCAATAGAACAGAAATCTATTTAGAAGGTGAAATTAAATTTGATGAAATACTTGAAACTTTAGGTTTTAATTCCTTTAAAGAATATTTTTATATAAAAACGACAAATGATTGTGTAGAACATTTATTTAATGTATCATGTGGATTTGATTCTAAAATATTAGGAGAAGAGCAAATTTTAGGGCAGGTAAAGGATGCACTTATTATTTCAGAGGGAATAGGCTCAATTAGTGGAAATTTAAAAAGGATGTTTGATATGGCAATTGCCTGTGGAAGGGAGTTTAGACAAAAGAGTAAACTTATAGAATTTCCCATATCATCCTCTTCAATTGCAGTTAATATAAGCAAAAAAAATAGGATAAAAAGATATATGTTAATTGGGTTTGGAGATGTTAATAGCTTAAGTTTGAAATATATTTTAGATAGTGATTTTGATTTTATTTATATTGTGGTTAGGGATATAAATAAAGTTGATATAGATGATAAGAGGATTAGGGTTATTGATTTTAAAGAAAAAAATAGATTTATACAATATGTTGAATGTATAATTTCTGCAACAAGTGCACCACATTTTGTTTTGAAAAAGGATGAGATAGAAAATTTTAAGGGATATATATTTGACCTTGCAGTTCCGAGGGATGTTGAATATGATGATTGCTTTAAAGATATTATTTATTACGATGTAGATAAAATATCAGCCATTAATGATGAAAATATAAAACTTAGAAAACATAGAATGATTGAAAATAGATATATAGTTTATAAATATGTAGGTGAATTTATAAACTATTTAAATTTAAGGGAAATATCATGTTCAATAAACAAAATAAAACAACATTCAAATGGGATATACAAAAAAAGGTATAAAACATATATAAATAAACATCCTAACTGCGATAAAAAAACACTAGAAATTCTTTTTAAAAGTACAGCAGATGCTTTTAGTAATAGAGCTATAGAGGTTTTAAAGGAAGAATATTTAAATGGAAGAGGAGAAGAATGTTTAAGGATAATAGAAAAGATATTCATGATTTAGATTATGGGTATTTAGGGATTTTTAAAAATAAAATAAAGGCACTTGTAATAGGCGGGGGAAAAGTTGGGTATATGAAGGCAGTTGGTTTAAAAAAACAGGATATTGAAGTTGCGGTTATTTCAGATAGATTTGTTGAGGAGTTTAATAACCAAAATATAAATTTAATATATGATTATTTTAGTGAAAAATACATAGATAGATATCATTTTTTTGTTGTAGCAGTTAAGGATTATAAGCATATAAAAGAAACTTTAGATAAAAATTTAAAGCTTTATGTTATATGTTCAAATTCATTTGATGGAAATTTATTTGTTCCTATGATAGTTAAAGAAAAGGGATATACACTATCTATAACAGCCAATGGAAGCCCATTTGGCACAAGATTTTTAATTAAAAAAGTTTCAAATGAAATTAAAAAATATGATGACTTTATGGTTGAGATGAAAAAAATAAGGGAAAAAGTAAAGGGAAACTTAAATAAAAATACAATTTTAGAATTTATATATTCAGATGATTTTTATTTCTTCTATAAAAAAGAAAAACACATTTTGGTTTTAGAAATGTTTTTTGGAGGGTTTTATGATTAAAGTGGCAACTAGAAAAAGTTTACTAGCACAAGCACAGACCGATTATGTTATAGAGCTTATTAAAAACAAACTAAACATAGATGCAACAAAGACATTGTTTACTACTAAAGGGGATAGGATACTTGATAAGTCTTTAGATAAAATTGGAGGCAAAGGGCTTTTTATAAAGGAACTTGAGGTTGCGATGTTAAATAATGAGGCTGATTGTGCTGTTCATAGTATGAAGGATATGCCATATAAATTAGATGATGAATTTGAAATAGTTGCAACACCTGTTAGGGAAGATGTAAGAGATGTTTTGGTATCAAAAGAAAAAAAGACTCTAAAAGAGCTTAAAAAGGGAGCAAGAATAGGAACGGGAAGTAGAAGGAGAGCACTTCAGCTTTTAAATATAAGACCTGATTTAGAGATAGTTCCAATACGCGGAAATGTTCAAACAAGGATAGATAAGATAGAAAAAGAAGGATTAGACGGAGTTATATTGGCAGCAGCAGGGCTAAAAAGACTTAATTTAGATGGTTGTATTGCTGAATATTTTGATATAGAAAAATTTGTTCCTGCTTCAAACCAAGGGACATTGGGGATAGAGTGTTTAAAGGATGGAATTTATAATAGAGAACTTTTAAAATTAGATGACGGAAAAATTCATTTTATAACCAATGTTGAAAAATATGTCATGAAGCTTTTAGATGGAGGTTGTCATAGTGCATGTTGTTGCTATTCACATTTAGATAGAGATAGGATTTATATAATTGCTCTAAATGAAGTAAATGGCATGATAAAAAAGGCATCTATTGAGGGGAAAAAAGAAGACTATATAAGTCTTTGTAATGAATTAGTTAAAAAGATAGTCTAGGAGGATTATTTTATATGGTTTATTTAATAGGTGTTGGCCCTGGAGATGAGGAGCTTATAACTTTAAAGGCTATAAAAACAATAAAAAAAGCAGATGTTATTTTATATGATAGATTGATTAATCCTAACATTTTAAGATATGCCAAAAATGAAGCAGAGATTGTTTACTGTGGAAAAGAAAGTGGCAAACACACTAAAACGCAACAGGAGATAAATGATTTAATAGTAAAATATGCAAAGGAAGGTAAAGTTGTAGCAAGGCTAAAAGGGGGAGACCCATACGTTTTTGGAAGGGGAGGAGAAGAGGCTCTAAGGCTAGTTGAGGAAGGAATAGATTTTGAGGTTATTCCAGGTGTTACATCTGCAATAGCTGCATTAAACTATGCAGGAATTCCTATAACCCATAGAGGAATTGCCCAAAGCTTTCATGTGGTTACAGGTAAAAGTGCCAATAATTTAAATGTAAACTATAAAGCACTTGCAAAAGAAGAAGGTACATTGGTATTTTTGATGGGAATTGAGGAGATTGAAAGTATTGTTGAAAAACTAATTGAAAATGGTAAAGATGAAAACACGCCATGTGCAGTAATTCACATGGGAACAACAAAAAATCAGAGGGTATGTTTAGATAGTTTAAAAAATATAGTATATAAGGTTAAAGAAGAAAATATTAAATCACCATCAATTATTGTTGTTGGAGATGTTGTAAGCTTAAGAAACAAATTAAATTGGTATGAGAAAAAGCCACTGTTTGGAAAAAGAATATGTATAACAAGGCCTAAAAATAGAGCATTTGAAATAAAAAATAAAATACTAGAACTTGGTGGAGAGGTATTTGAACTTCCAACAATAAAGATAAATAAAATAAAGGATTATGATAATGGCTTTTTAAATAGGCTATCTGAATATTCATATGTGATATTTACGAGTGTAAATGGAGTAGAAATATTTTTTGATGAACTAATTGAAAATGGAATAGATATAAGAAAACTAAATGGACAGGTTTTATCAATAGGTCCAAAAACCAATGAGGAGTTAAAAAAGAGAGGAATAATGGCAACCTGTGCCGATGAATATACTCAAGAGGGGATATTTGAAAAATTAAAGCATAATGTTAAAAGTGGAGATAAAATTTTAATTCCAAGGGCTAAGGGAGCTAGAAAATTTTTAGTTGATGAGCTTAGAGATTTAGGTGCAATAGTTGATGAAGTTAATATATATGAATCAATTTATGAAGAAAAATATGAACTAATTGATTGTGATATATATGTATTTACCAGTACATCTACTGTAAATGGTTTTATCAAACTATATGGAACAAATTATTTAAGAGGAAAAAAAGTAGTTGCCATTGGACCAATCACAGCACAAACGTTAAAAGAAAATGGTGTTGAAGCAACTATGGCAGATAAGTATACAGTTGATGGGATAATAGACAAAATTCTAGGAGGAATATAATATGTTTAATAGAACAAGAAGAACAAGAAAAGATGAAAACATTAGGAGCCTAGTTAGAGAAACAAGACTTTCTGTTGATGACTTAATATATCCTATTTTTGTTGTTGAAGGCGTTGGGATAAAGGAGGAGATAACATCCCTTGAGGATAATTATAGATATTCGGTGGACATGCTAGATGAAATAATAAAAGAAGTTGAAGATTTAAATATAAGGGGAGTTTTAATTTTTGGAGTTCCAGAATATAAAGATGAGTGTGCAACTTCAGCATTTGATGAAAATGGAGTTGTTCAAAGAGCGGTTAAAAAAATAAAAGAAATATCCAATCTATATGTAATTACTGATGTTTGCATGTGTCAGTACACAAGCCATGGACATTGTGGAATAATAGAAGGCAATGATATTGATAATGATAAGACATTAGAATATTTAGCAAAGATAGCATTGTCTCATGCAAAAGCTGGTGCGGATATGGTTGCACCATCGGATATGATGGATGGGAGGGTAAAATTCATAAGAAGGATGCTAGATGAAAATGGGTATAAAAACGTTGCAATAATGTCCTATTCAGCAAAATATGCATCAAGTTTCTATGGACCGTTTAGAGAAGCTGCCGATTCAAAGCCACAGTTTGGTGATAGAAAAAGCTATCAAATGGACTATTGCAATATAAGGGAAGCTATGAGGGAGATTGAATATGATATTGAGGAAGGGGCAGATATAATAATGGTAAAACCTGCTCTTTCATATTTAGATGTCATAAGACAAGCTAGAGATAAATTTAATCATCCTATTGCGGCTTATAATGTAAGTGGTGAATATGCAATGGTTAAGGCTGCTGAAAAGATGGGGTATGTTGATGGTGAAAAAATTATGATGGAAATTCTAACATCAATAAAAAGGGCTGGTGCAGATATTATAATCACATACCATGCACTAGATGTAGCACGAAAAATAAAGTAGATTAGGCAATTGGAGGAAAATATATGAGTAATATAGAGATATTCAATGAATCTAAAAAATATATGCCAGGTGGGGTAAATAGTCCTGTTAGAGCATTTACAGGACTTAACATAAATCCACCTGTTATGAAATCAGGTAAAGGGGCTTATATATTTGATGAAGAAGGAAAAAAGTATTTGGATTTTGTACTTGCATGGGGACCAATGATTTTAGGACATAGTGATGATGACGTGGTTGCAGCTGCGATAGAAACATTAAAGGAAGCACAATCATTTGGTGCCCCAACGTATTTAGAACTAAAGCTCTCTAAGCTTATATGTGAAATTTATGGAATAGATATGATAAGAATGGTCAATTCAGGCACTGAGGCTACCATGAGTGCTATTAAACTTGCAAGGGGATACACCAATAGAGATAAGGTTGTAAAATTTTCTGGATGTTATCATGGACATTTTGATGGATTTTTGGTTGCATCAGGTTCAGGCGTTATGACTGAAAACATTCCAGGAAGTGCAGGGGTTCCAAAGGATAGCATTAAAAATACAATAGTTGCAAATTACAATGATATAGACAATGTTAAGGAGATATTTGAAAAATACGGAGAAGAAATTGCTTGTGTTATTGTAGAGCCTGTTGCAGGAAACATGGGAGTTGTTCCAGCTAAAAAAGAATTTTTGGTGTTTTTAAGGGATGTAACTAAACAATATGGAGCGCTATTAATTTTTGATGAAGTAATGACAGGCTTTAGGGTTGCACTTAAAGGCGCAAAGGAAATATATAAGGTTGAACCCGATTTAGTTACTTTTGCAAAAATAATGGGTGGAGGATTGCCTTGTGGCGCCTATCGTGGTAAAAGAGAGATAATGGAAAAATTATCACCACTAGGTCATGTATATCAAGCAGGAAC
>JAOAFH010000044.1 GCA_026416355.1 Clostridiales bacterium
ACCTATTAGGCATATTGTTCCTCCTACAATAAAAGCCCTAATATAATCCATACTACCTTCCCCTTTCTATAACAACAGCATGAGCTATTCCTGGAATTGACTCACCCTGCATTGTACTAGTTGGACTAAGTAGAGCACCTGTTGATATAAGTAATATTCTATTTAGGTTTCCCTCTAACAGTTGCTTATAAAAATATCCGCAGAACACAATAGCCGAACATCCACAACCACTTCCACCAGAGTGAACATCCTGTCTAGTTAAGTCAAAAACTTCTATACCACAATCAGTATAGTTTGTACTCATATCATATCCTTGTTTTTTTACTATTTCCAAAGTTAATTCCATTCCAACTTTCCCCAAATCTCCTGTGGCTATTAAATCATAGTCTCTATGTGTTCTTCCTGTATCCTTAAAATGTCTTAAAATAGTGTCTGCAGCAGCTGGTGCCATAGCTGCTCCCATGTTATTTGCATCCTTTATTCCAAAGTCAACTACTCTACCAGTTGTAACATGTGTAACAAAAGGCCCATTACCTTTACTTGATAATACAACTGCACCTGCTCCTGTTACAGTCCATTGTGATGTTGGTGGGCGTTGATTTCCATGTTCAAGTGGAAATCTAAATTGTCTTTCAGCTGAACTAAAATGGCTAGAAGTAGATGCGACTACATAGTCAGCAAATCCTCCATCAATACTCATTGTTGCTAAGCTCATGGACTCTGTAAGTGTTGAACATGCACCATAAAGTCCGAAAAAAGGTATTCTATAATCTCTTGCAGCAAGACTAGATGCCATAAGTTGGTTGAGCAAATCTCCTGCAAATATATAATCAATATCCTTTTCATCTATTTTAAGCTTTTCAAGTGCTAATCTTACTGCTTCCTTTTGCATTTTGCTCTCAGCCTTTTCCCAAGACTCTTCACCAAACAAATCATCCTCTAATATCACATCAAAATAATCATGAAGTGGTCCTTCTCCCTCTTTGGGACCTGCTATGGCTGCTGTTGATATTATAGATGGAGGATTTTTAAATGCAACTGTTTGTTCTCCTATTCTCTTTTCCCCCATATTATCAACTCCTTTATTTAAAAAGATTTATTATGTAATATATTATTCCAACTACAACTGAGCTTGAAATTCCATAAACTAATACTGGTCCTGCAATTACAAACATCTTTGCTCCAACTCCAAACACATATCCCTCACGTTTAAATTCCATTGCTGGAGCAACAATTGAATTTGAAAAACCTGTAATTGGAACTATAGAACCTGCTCCTGCAAACTTGCCTATGTTATCATATACTCCAAGTCCTGTTAAAAAAGCTCCTAAAAATACCATTATTGATGCAACATAATAACCTACATCATCCTTAGGAACTCCCATATTTATAAAGAAGTTCATTACAAACTGTCCTATTATACAAAACAATCCACCTACAACAAATGCAGCTAAACAATCTTTAATAAAATTTGAAGTAGGTGCATTTTGCTTGACCATATCCTGGAACTCTTTTTTTAGTCTTTCTTCATTGGTGTTTTCCATTGTTTCACCTTCCATCCTTTATATTTCCTGCTATACCTCTTAAGGATGAAGTAAATTCAACTGTTGTATTGCTGTAATCAAATCGATGTTCTTTATCCTCAGGTTGTTTAAAATTGATAGCATCAACTTTTTTCTCTTTATAATACATATATAAACACCTCCATTTATATTTTCCCCAAAATTTCAAAATTAAAACTAAAAGGCTATGGAATTATCATTCCATAGCCTTTTTAAGATAATTTAAAACCCTTTTTTCAATTCTTGATACCTGCACTTGTGAAATGCCTAAAACTTCGGCAATTTGGCTTTGGGTTAAATCTTTAAAGTACCTCAAAAATATTACCTGTCTATCCCTTGGCTCTAAATTTTGAATAACTTCTTTTAATGCAACCTTATCTATAATATCCTCACCATAGTCCTTATCTTCGCTTACCTTATCAATCAAAAGAACAGCAGCTCCATCATCTTGATGTATTGTATCATATAAATATTCTGGCGCTGTCATACTGTCTATGCTAAGAACAACTTCTTCAGTTGTGATACATAGTTCCTTTGCTATTTCCTCGATTGTAGCTTCTCTTCCATATTCTTTAGCTAGTTTTTCCTTTGCAAATTTCACCTTTTTAGCAGTTTCCTTTATACTTCTACTAACTTTAATTATCCCATCATCTCGAATAAACCTTTTTATTTCTCCTAAAATCATTGGAACTGCATATGTAGAAAACTTTACATCATATGATGTATCAAAGTTATTTATTGCCTTTATAAGGCCTATACATCCTATTTGAAACAGGTCCTCATATTCATGGCCTCTGTTTAAAAACTTCTTTACTACACTGGTTACTAAGCCTATATTGCTTTTAACCAAAATCTCCTGTGCCTCTTTATCCCCCGCCTGACTTTTTTTAATCAGCTCTTTTAATTCTTCTTGGCTTTGAACTCTTACATCACCTAAACCCTCTTTCATAATTTTTCCCCCAAAGCCTAAACAGATTTAAATGTCTTTGTCATTTTTATCTTTGTTCCCTTTCCAATTTCTGATTCTACCTCTAAACTATCCATAAATGTTTCCATAACAGTGAATCCCATACCTGATCTCTCTAGTTCTGGCCTTGAAGTATAAAGAGGCTGTCTTGCGAGTTCAACATCTTCTATTCCCTTTCCATTGTCACTAATTTCTATTATTAATTTTCTATCTTCAATTTCACATCTTAATGTAACTTGTCCCTCTCCATTTTCATAACCATGTATTATTGCATTTGTAACAGCTTCTGATACGGCAGTTTTTACATCTGAGAGCTCTTCTAAAGTAGGGTCTAGCTGTGATGCAAATGCAGCAACAACCACTCTTGCAAATGATTCATTTTCCGAAATACTTTTAAACTCTAATTTCATCTCATTTCTAAACATAATATCCCCCCTATCACAAATTTAAAAGAGCCTCATTTGAATTTGAATACTCATTGAGTATTTTAAAAAGACCGCTTAATTCAAATATTTTTCTTATTTGTGGTTTTAAATTTACAACAGCAACCTTCCCATCATAATCCTTTAATTTTTTATACCTTCCTATTATTACCCCTATGCCAGAACTATCCATAAAATTAACCCCTGAAAAATCAAATATAACTTTATTGACGCCATATTCTTCAATTTTATTATCAATTTTAATTCTGGCACTTTCAGCTGAATGGTGATCAAGCTCACCATGCATTTCAACAATTAAACATTGTGATTCTAAGCTGAATCTAATATGCATACCCATCCCCCCAAATACAGTTTGATTAATATATTCTATAAAATATAAAAATTTCCTTCTAAATTACTTGATTTATTTTCTGCTTTTTTTATTAAATCCAATAAAATAAATTAATATTGCCAATACTACATAAAATATAATTTGGTTAGTAATAGTAATATATGAACTTGGTACCACTCCATATAAAGTTGTTATTCCAAATATTATAAATATAAATGCAGCCCCAAGTTTTACATATGTTTCTGGCAAATACTTTGATATAAGTGCACCACCTACAATTCCTAACGTATCCGCAACCATCATACCAAGTGTTGCCCCAATAAGAACTAAAATAGGTGCTTTTGCTTGTGCTGCAAATGTTAGAGTCATTATTTGAGTTTTATCTCCAAGTTCAGCTAGGAAAAATGTAGTACCTACTGTTATTATTGGTCCTAATTTATTTTCATTTTTTACACTGCAAGCTTCTCCTTCAGGAATTTCTTCTTCCTCTTCTTCTGGCTTTAAACTCCAAAGTCCAAATCCTATAAACATAAATGCAGCAACAAATTGAACATAATCAAATCTTATATAATTTCCAAGATATGTTCCAATTAAAACTGCTAATCCATTTAATACAACAGTTGCAGCAAATATACCTGCAATAACTTGCTTTAGTTTGTATTTGCTTGCACATGCCATAGCTAATAGCTGAGTTTTATCACCCATTTCTGCAACAAGAACAAATAAAAATGCTTTTAATAATGCCATAAAAATTCCTCCTTTTAATTTATTTTGTGCAAAAATAAAGACCTTTAACACAATGCAAAGCATTGTGTTAAAGGTCTCACTTGACTTATGCCACGATAAAGCCAGGCAAATCTGCCAGTATGTTGACTTTATCAACCCAAAATGTTGGGCAGCTACTCCCCTTCAACAACTTTAAATTCCATATTCTATATACTATATTATATTCTCAAACCTTTCTTGTCAACTCTAGCCATTTAATATTTTTATATAAATTTTTCTTGTTCTTGATCCGTCAAACTCACAAAAATATATTCCCTGCCATCTTCCAAGTTTAAGTTCTCCATTTTCTACTATTACATTACAGGAATTTCCCATTAATGATGCTTTTATATGCGCATGGGAATTTCCTTCTATATGTAAGTAGTCACCTTGTTTTGGAAATACCTTATCTAAAGTAACTAACATATCCCTTACAACATCAGGGTCTGCATTTTCATTAATAGTAATACCTGCAGTTGTATGGGGAACAAATACATATACTACACCTTCTTTTACCCCACTGTTTTTAACTGCCTCTCTTACATAGCTTGTAATATTAATAAATTCTTGTTGTTTTGTTGTTTTTAAAGTAATATCCAATATAACCACCTCCGTATAATTTATTGCTACTATACAAAACATATCTGTGATAAATATAATTTTACTATATTTTTTTTAACATGAATATTGTAAATAAGGCGAATTAATGCTAAAATGCTATTTGTATCTAAAATCCAAAAGGAGGCGATTTCATGGCAATGGATATGTGGCTTAAGGAAATGCAACTAGAAGACCAAGGTGTTGCAATGTCCTACAAAATTAAAGAAACATTAGTTAGAAAACAAACTCAATATCAAGATTTAGCCATTGTTGACTCAGAAGTATTCGGAAGAATGCTTATACTAGATGGAATTGTTCAAACAACAATTAAAGATGAATTTGTTTATCACGAAATGATATCACACATACCTCTATTTACACACCCAAATCCTAAAAAGGTTCTTGTTGTAGGTGGTGGAGATGGTGGTGCAATTAGAGAAATACTAAAGCACCCATCAGTAGAAAAGGCTGTTTTATGTGAAATAGATAAAGATGTTGTTGATGAATGCAAAAAATTCTTACCTGAAATAAGCCATGCACTTGATGATCCAAGATGCGAGGTATTTATAGGTGATGGAATTAAATATGTTAAAGAACATAAAAACGAATTTGATGTAATCATCGTTGACTCAACTGACCCATTCAGCATAGCAGAAGGGTTATTTGGTGGAAACTTCTACAAGGATATATATGAAGCATTAACAGAAGATGGAATTTTTATAGCTCAAACTGAAACTCCTTTCTTCTTACCTGAAACTGTTAAGAAGGTATTTGATGATGCTAAGTCTATATTCCCTGTTACAAAGCTATTTATGGCTGCAATTCCAACTTATCCAGGTGGATATTGGAGCTTTACAGTAGGTTCAAAGAAATATGATCCATCACAAGTTGATATAACTAAGATACCAGAAATGGATACAAAATATTATACTCCTGAAATACATAAGGCATGCTTTGTGCTTCCAAAGTATGTTAAGAACGTTATAGGTGAATGATATAAAAATCTCCTGCTTACGCAGGAGATTTTTATATCATTAAATCTACGTTTTCTTCTTTGAGAAGCTTTTTGGCTGTATTTGATTTGTCGAATATAATATGGAATATATAAGTTAATAAAAATGCTGCTAAAAGTCTTGAAAAGAAAATTATCCACCCATTAGCTCCTATTTGAACAAATATCAGTGTATCCTCAATAATTGCATGGCATGCACCTAAAAATACGGTTACTAAGTACATGTCTTTAGCAGATATATTCCCTTCTTCTGCTGCATCTATTATAAGGCCTGCACCATACACTATTCCAAAAAATATACCTGATAATAGAGGAAGTATTGTGTTTTCTGATAAACCTAATATTTTTGTGAGTGGTTTAAAAATGTTGCATATTTTATCTAAAAGGTTCAATTCTTTTATAATCTCTATTATAACCATAAGTGGGATTACTATTTTTGCAACACTCCACAAAGATGACAAGCTTCCTTTAGTTGCCTCTAATAATATATTTATAATTGACACATTAACCACCCCTAAAGCATTATATTTAAAATAATTCCAATTATAAAAGCAAGAACTTGTCTAACAACAACCATAAATGTAGCTGAAACGCCTATCTTTTTACAAACAGCTGTTTCTAAAAAAAGACTATGTGAGAAGCACAACATAATTGATATAATTGTAATTTCCTTAGGAGTCAGTGTAAGTGCCAATATTGCACCTATTCCTGCATATAAATTGATTGCATTACCTACAACGAATGGCAACGCAGCCTCACCAGGCAATCCTACTAAATGCATTATTGGTTTAAAAATTATTGCAATATAGTTTATAATAGGTGTATATTTTATAAACGTTACAATAAAATATATAGGAACAAGTATTTTCCCAATCTTTAGTGTTGTATTTATTCCCTTTTCTACTCCTCTTTTAAGAGCAATAACCATTGTATCCAATAAATCACCCCCTATTCCCATTATAAATAAACATTAACCTTTTGTTAACTATTTTTTAGAATTTTTCTAAAAACCATATGTTACCTTCTATATCCCATCTAAGCTCAATCGGTTCATCCCTTCCTTCAACTGAGCATAAAAACATATAACAGTCCCTTAAATATCTTCTTTCCTTGGAAATACTTAAAACCCTATTTACCTTAAATGCCCCAAAGCTACACATTATCATTATTGGATTCATTACAGACTGCCCAAAAAGTACTAAAACATTCGCCTTTTCCCTTACAAGCTTCATATATTTCCACCACCCTTATTAAAGGAGTTCATAGGAATCCACTCTTCTCTATCTAGTATTTTTATGTTTTTGTTGCTATCATTTTTCATAGTAACAGCTCTAAACACAGAATATTTTCCATACTTTTCCCTTATTTCGTCTAAACAGGCGTCTATCTTTTGATTTTTTACTTTTGTGTTGTCATCAAACAGACTAATCTGTTGAAAATCCTGTTTGCTTTTAAGTCCTGTTACCCTTACACCTAAAAGACGTATTCTTGTTTTTCCATCCCAATGTTTTAAAAATAATTCCATTGCATATCTATGTATATCTATTGTTGTATCTATACATTCATTTATTTTCTGCCTTCGAACGGTTGTCTCAAAATTATTTGTCCTAAATACAATTTCTATAACATTACCTTGAAACTCAAGACTTCTTAATCTAGCTCCTACACTTTCAGATAAAACCATAAAAACCTCTGAGATTTCATCTTTAGTCATTAAATCCTTTGGAGTTGTTATGGAATTTCCAACTCCCTTAATACATTCATAATCACCACATACCTTAGAAAAATCTATACCATTGGCATAGTTCCAATAATATCTGCCTACCTTCCCAAAATTTTTTACAAGCAAATTTAAAGGGGTATTTGCCAAATCTCCTATTGTATATATAGCCAGTGAATTTAGCCTTTTTTTCATTCTTCTACCTACTCCAAACAACTCCTCAACAGCCATAGGCCAAATAACTTTTTCCACATCCTCTTTATCTAAAATACTTGTTGCATCAGGCTTTTTCAAATCCGATGCCATCTTTGCCATAAGTTTGCAATACGAAACTCCTACACTAGCAGTAATTCCTAGCTCATCTTTAATTCTTTTTCTTATTAAATTTGCTATTGTAATCCCATCTCCAAAAATTCCTTCGCATCCTGCTACATCAAGCCACGCCTCATCTATACTAAAAACTTCAACATCTGGAGTAAAGCTTCTTAAAATATCCATAACTTTGTTAGAATATCTCACATAGTTTTTAAAATTTGGCTTAACTAAAATTAAATCTCTGCATAGCTTTTTTGCGTCACCTATCGTCATTCCTGTTTTTACCCCAAACCTTCTAGCCTCATATGAAGCCGTTAAAATAATTCCCGTTCTCTTTTCTTTATCTCCAGCAACTGCAACAGGTTTACCCTGTAATTCTTTATTCTCTGCCTGCTCAACAGAAGCATAAAAAGCATTTAAATCAACATGTAAAATATTCCTCACAACACCGCCTCCTCGAACATATGTTCGTATATTATATTATACTACTTTACACAAAAAATCAAACATAAAAATCTTCATCATTCCAGATTTAATATTTGTTCAGCTAAAACTTTTATCAAAAAAGAGCTATCGTGACTCTTAGACTTTCATTTTCTTAATTAATAAAATTATTATATCTCCTACTATTTAAAAGCCCCATGAGTGGATTTAAAAGGCATATTTTATTAGCTTTAGGAATTCTTGGATTTTCGACTTTTCATAAGTCCGTAATTCTGTACAGGATGTACAGAGCCGAGCGGCTACCATGGACGGTAGCATCGCGAGGGTAGGACTTTGAAAACAAAGAAAAGTTTAGAATTCCTTAGCGTAATAAACTAATGCTAAAAAATCCACCATGGGGCTTTAATTTGAACTGCCAGCTTTATATTAATTATTGGATTTTTCAAACTATATAACAATATTTCCATGATTATCAATAGCTCGTTTATCAAATTTATTGTATCAATTACCTATATATTCTTTTTAATATATTGATATTCCTCCTCCGTTATGCCAAAGTGCTTACAAAGCAAATAATCTACTCTATCTAATTTTTCTTCTATTTCAATATTTTCTTTAACTATTCCTTCTATCTCGCTTATGTAGTAATTTGGAATTTTTAGTTTTAATATTTTGTTTGGATAATATTCATAAAGGTTATCTCCTAGCTTTTTAGCCATTGTCTTTATATAAAAATCATACACTCTACTATTTAAGACACCAACTAAAAACTCATAGGTTATTAAACCTTTAAACATATCATCTAATTTTAAGCTATATACATCTGCACTGTAAAAACTTCCTTTATCTATCGCAAATCTATTTTTATCTGATTTATATGGATAAATTATTTTTTCCCCTTCAAAATCTTCTCTTTTACGTCCCCATTGAAGCTGATACCATTTTCTAACCCCGTTTTTACATTCTCTTCTTTGCTCTAGTTTTTCTCTGTGTTTTTCTATGTATTTTATTGCATTAGGATATCTATTTTCTTGTACAGGCTCATTAATATATATGATATACTCATTTGTATTGCTTGTTTTAAACTTATCTATATTGCTGTTTTTAATCCACCTTTTTAGTAACTCTTTTTCTATATTGTTTTCTTCTATATCTTTTTCATTTACAATAAATGCCTTGTCACATCCAGTTATTATACCTTGAAAACTTTGACATATTGTTCCTAGTTCAATCCCTCTAATTTTGTTTATTATTTGTTTTCCTAGTTCGTCTAAAAATACCCACCCATCTTTATTTAAATCATTTTTATTCACACAATAAAATGCACTATATTTTTGTGTTACACAAGTTATATCATCAAAAACTTCTTTTCCCTTAAGCTTAGCATTTTTATTTAATCTATAATATTTTATTTTGTCAGTTTCGCCATCTTTGACAAAATCAATTATAATAGTATCTACCCCTGCACCTTTAACAAATCTAACACCATAAAAATCTATTATCTTGTCTATAGAACCACTATTTAAAATGTATTGCCTTATACCATCTCCATGCAATGCCTCTAGCAAATATCTAGAAGTAAAAAACAAAAGACTCCCTTTATCTTTTAAAGAATCAATAGATTTTTTAATAAAACAATAACTTAAATCTGCCTTATCTTGAAATACATCCTTATATTTTTCATTTAACTTTTTCCTATATTCTTTGTCTATTGTCTTATGCCCTAAATATGGTGGATTTCCAATTATAAAATCATAGTTATTCTTATCTTCAATTAAAAAATCCTTTTTTAATATATTCTTAGAAACAATTTTACTATTTCTAAAAAGCTCTAGAGTTGTAATCATTATGGCATTCTCATCAATATCATATCCATATAAAGCTTCTATAATATCATTTGGCTCATATCCACTTGAAGCTAGTTTTTGATATAACCTTATAAGAAAATAACCCCCTCCACATGAGGGGTCTAATATGTTTAATTCACTTAAATTATCAATTTTTTTAACTAATTCATCTACCATATAATCAACTACTTCAATAGGGGTATAAAAGCTCCCTGTTGTTTTTCTCTCTTCTTTATTTTTTATCTTTTCATAGAACTCTCCTATAAAGCCTTCTATTTCCCATTTATTAATAAAACTATCAAGTTCGTCTTTTTCTTCTAAAATAGCACTATAAACATATTTTAAATCCTGCAAAAATTCATTTAACATATTCTCCTCCAATTAGAGCATTTGTAGAAGTGGTGATATAATTCCCATTATAGCCCCTAATAGAGCTCCTAACCAAGTTATAGCTGATAGTTCTTTGCTTGCCACATCTAAAATAATTTCTTCTGCAAATGCAACATCAAAACTATTTATTCTATCTTCAACTAATCTTGATATATCAATTAAATCAATAATCTTTGAAGCCTTATCCTTAATAAATCCTTCAAATATTTCATCTAAAAACTCTAAAATACTATCCTGTTCATTTTCATCAACAATTTCTATAAGTTTGCTTATATCCATATTCATTATACCATCTACCATATAATCTGTTGCAACAAATATAGCTTCATCTATCTTATCATTGTTTTCAATAAGCCCTTGTACTATTGTTTCTATATTTAACCCGTCAACTAAACCATTTATATATTCTTTTATCTTATTTGAAACCGTATTAATAGCCTCTTGTTTTGTTTCTCCAGAAAATGATATAGCTATATCTGAAACATTAGTTTCTGTTATTTTTTCATAAAGTGCAATAGCAACCATAGCTATATCATGATGATTATTTTCATCACTTAAATACCCATCAAGTGCAGAAATAATCTTGTCGCCAATAAGCTCTGGACTTAAAAACATTGCTGCAAATTTTCCAAGCATCGATTCAACCATTCTAGATGCCGATGAAGATATTTTTTCTTTTACAGTATCCTTTGATAGAGTTTCTTTAACTGCCTCAGCTATTCTATCCTTATTTGAATATATATATATTTTAATTGAGCCATCAACTGAATTTGGAATTATATCCTTAATCTTTTTATCGCTTACTTCTGCTTTAGCAATTATTTCATAAATATTAGTCTTTATATCAATATTTTCTGTAATATTCTTTAATACTAATCTAATATCAAAATTCTCATTTATAAAGTCTACAATATTTTTTTCTTTAGATTTTATCATTTGGGCAAATAATATAGAAAGGTTCTTTTTAATTTTTATAATTATTTTGTCTCTAGTATCTCCTAAAAACTCTAATGTTTCATATATAGATTTTTTAGTATTTTTATAGCTACTAATTTTATTTTTTAACCATTCTACAACCTGCTTTTTTACCTCTTTACTACAAAGGGCATCCACAAAATCATCCGTTGAAAAAAGATGAGTACCTACTGCTTCACCTACGCTTTTAGCAATCCTTTCTTTTTCCTTTGGTATAAGCCCAGGAGTAAAGGGAATTCTTATTCCAAAAATTCTTTTTTCATAATGTGGCCTAAATAACATTTTAATTGCTAGCCAATTTGTTATATAACCAATTAATGCTCCTACTGCAACTGGTATTAAGTATTTCATTCTATCTTCCTCCTTCATTAGTTACATAATTTATTATACCAACTAGTCAAATTTAAGCAATATTTTTTATAAAATAGTAAAACAATACTTGTAAAACAATTTTCTTTTAATTATTATTTTCTTATAACATATGTGGGAGGTTAGAAAATGAAAATAGGTTATGCATGTATTGCACTTGGAACGAAACACAGAACAAATAGAGGATTTGTTATAAAAAACTTCTCAAAAGAAAGACTATATGAAGCTATTGAAGCTAATTTAAATGATTTACTTGAAATACTCAAATATAATCTTAAAAATAATATTTATCTTTTTAGAATAAGCTCAGACATAATTCCATTTGGTGGACATGAAATTAATAAATATAGATGGGATATTGATTTTAAAGATATGCTAACTGAAATAGGAAATTTTATAAAAGAAAATAATATGCGTGTATCAATGCATCCTGGTCAATACACTATAATAAATTCTCCTGATAATCAGGTTGTAGAACGAGCCATTAGGGAATTTGAATATCATACAATATTTTTAGATAGCCTTGGCCTTGATTTTACCCACAAGGTTGTTCTTCATATTGGTGGTGTATATGGAGATAAATCTTTAGCAATAGAAAGATTTATTAAAAACTTTAATTTACTTTCAGACACGGCTAAAAAAAGAATAGTAATTGAAAATGATGAAAAAAGCTTTAATATAGATGATGTTATAAGTATATCAAAAACTTTAAATATTCCTGTTGTTTTTGATATACTTCACCATCAAATCAATCCAGTTGAGAAAGATATTAAAACTATACTAGAAGGATGCATTAAAACATGGAAAAAAGAAGATGGAGACATGAAACTCCATTATTCAGACCAATCACCCTTTAAACCAAAGGGTGCCCACTCTGAATATGTTTCTATAGAAAACTTTATGAAGTTTTATAATATAGCAAATGAATTTAAATGTGATATAATGCTAGAAACAAAGGATAAGGATATTTCTGCAATTAAATGTATTAATTCCATAAATCCTATAGAAAAATCTACAAAATATGAGCAATGGTCAAAATACAAATATGTTGTTATGGAAAAGGACTACGCATTATACAAAAAATGTAGCAGCATTATAAATTCAGATTCAAATAATATGCTTGAGTTTTATAATACAATCGATTATGCATTATCTTTGCCCTTCAATGAAGGTTCATATAGAAATACTTTAGAACATGTTTGGGGATATTTTAAAGATAAAACAACAGATAAAGAGTTTTTAAAATTTCATGAACTTATTTCATCAAAGGAACTTATTAAAGCTAAGGCCTTCTTAAATAAGCTTAGCGAAAAATACAAAGAAGATTATTTAATAAACTCATACTATTTCATATATTAGTAAAAATTCAAATGAATAATTTGTAATAGCCAGTTTAAAAATAAAGGAGAAGGGAGTTGATATTATGAATCTCGTCTCCGATACACCTATTTGGACAAATAAGAACCCTATAATTCATAAATACACTTATTTAAGCCAAGATGAAGAATGTGATATCTTGGTAATTGGTGCAGGTATAACAGGAGCTATTGTGAGTTACTACTTATCCTTTTTAGGTAAAAAAGTTATACTAATAGATAAAAACATAATAGGATATGGTAGTACTAGTGCCTCAACATCTATACTACAATATGAAGTTGATTATGATATATTAGAACTTGAAAAAAAGATAGGTTTAGTGA
>JAOAFH010000056.1 GCA_026416355.1 Clostridiales bacterium
TATTAGTATTTACAGCAGGATTACGTGAAAATTCACCAGAAACTAGATTCGAAGTATGCAAGAACATGGAATATTTAGGAATTACTATAGATGAAGCTAAGAATAAGGTTAGAGGTAAAGTACAAGAAATATCAGTAGAAGGTGCAAAGGTTAAGGTATTTGTAATACCAACAAATGAAGAATTAATGATAGCAAGAGATACAAAGGAAATAGTTGAAACTCTATAATAAAATTTGGCAAGAAAAATAATAATTATTTTTCTTGCCTTAATATAATTATAGCTTGACTTTTCCATATATAGCTTATATAATTGATTGTGGCACTTTAATTGAGGTGAGTTTATGAAAATTAATGTACAAGACTTGCTTAGTGTTAAGCTACAGTCTAAACATATTGAGTTAGAAGTACCATTTGATAGCTTTGAATTTGAAGGCAATGAATTTATAGTAAATAGACCTGTTAAAATAACAGGTGAACTAGTAAAAGCTACAGAGGGCATATATTTTAAAGGTAATTTATATGCAGAGCTAAAAACACAGTGTTCAAGATGCCTAGAGGATGTTTTATATAATTTGACAGTAGATTTTGATGAGTTTTATAGTAGTATGTCTGATGATGCAGACTATAAAATTATTGAAAATAATATTGACATTCAAAGGCTAATTGAGGATAATATCATCATGAATGTTCCTTTAAAACCACTGTGTGATGAATATTGTAAAGGGTTGTGTCCAATTTGTGGCACAAATCTAAATAAATCTAACTGCGCTTGTGATAATCAAGTTATTGATCCAAGGCTAGAAAAACTAAAAAATTTTTTCAACCGAGATTAAGGAGGTGTAACAATGGGTAATCCAGCCAGAAGACACTCAAAATCAAGAAGAGATATGAGAAGAGCTCAAACTTGGAAACTTGCAATGCCAGGAATGGTTGAGTGCCCACAATGCCATGAAATGAAGCTTGCACATAGAGTATGTGGAAATTGTGGATACTACAAAAATAGAGTTGTTGTGGAAAAGTAATAAAGAAAGTCTCTAGTAGACTTTCTTTTTTTATTGATAAATTTAAAAAAATAAATTATACTAAAAATTAACATGAGAAAAGGAGTGATATAATGAGAGTTATAGTAGATGCAATGGGTGGAGATAATGCTCCAGTTGAGATAATAAAGGGTGCTGTTGAAGCATCAAGAGAGTTTAATATAGATTTGTTATTGGTTGGTAAAGAAGAAATAATAAATGAAGAGTTAAAAAAATATAATACAAGTGGATTAAACATAGAAATATATAATGCTAATGAAGTTATTGAAAATACAGAATCACCAACTATGGCAATAAGAAGAAAAAAAGATTCTTCTTTAGTAGTTGCTTTTAAACTTTTAAAAGAAGGAAAGGGAGATGCTGTAGTTTCAGCAGGAAGTACTGGTGCAATATTAGCAGGAGGATTATTTTTATTAGGTAGAATTAAGGGTATTGATAGAGCTGCCTTAACACCTGTTTTGCCTGGTAAAAAAAGTCCATTTGTTATTGTTGATGCAGGTGCTAATGCTGATTGTAAACCAAATAATCTA
Organism: Clostridiales bacterium; assembly: GCA_026416355.1. GTDB lineage: Bacteria > Bacillota > Clostridia > Clostridiales > Caloramatoraceae > Thermobrachium. The sequence goes on from JAOAFH010000056.1 coordinate 1,571, forward strand.
TTGCAATTTGCAGTTATGGGAAGTGTTTATGCAAACAGTGTACTTGGCATAGATAATCCAAAGGTTGCAATTGCAAATATTGGTTCAGAAGAGGAAAAAGGAAATGAATTAACAAAACAAAGCTATTCATTATTAAAATCAAAATTAGATAATTTTGTCGGCAATGTTGAAGGAAGAGATATTCCAGAAGGAAATGTTCACGTTGTTGTGTGCGATGGATTTACTGGAAATATGATTTTAAAAGTTTTTGAGGGAGTTGCAGGCACTATTTTCAGTATATTAAAAGAAAAAATTATGTCCTCTACTAGAACTAAAATAGGGGGGCTTTTATTAAAACCTGTATTTAGCAGTTTCAAGAAACAATTTGACTATACAGAATATGGTGGTGCTATATTATTAGGAGTAGATGGACTTGTTATTAAGGCTCATGGTAGTTCAAATGCAAAGGCATTTAGAAATGCAATTAGACAGGCTAAAAATGCTTTTGATGGCAAAATGCTTAATATAATAAAAAATCAATTAGAAAAGTTGATTGAAACTGAATAACAAATCGTGTTAATTCATAATATAATTTATGAAATACAAAAAAATGTATTTGATTTATGTTGACTCAACCAAATATATGTAATATTATATATTTGAGTTTGAAGGGAGGTGAACTTATGGTTTTCGAAAGAGTTAAAGAAAGAATATCAGAAGTTCTAGGAATAGATGCTGATGATATAACTATGGAATCATCATTTGTAGATGATTTAGGAGCAGATTCTTTAGACGTAGTTGAATTAATAATGGCTCTAGAAGAAGAATTTGATTTAGAAATTCCAGATGAAGATGCAGAAAGAATTCAAACTGTTGGAGATGTTGTTGAGTACATAAAGGAAAATGCTGATATGTAATAATAGTCCCGAATAATTCGGGGCTTTTAACATATCATGTAAGTTAATTTTATTTTTAAACATAAAATTAACTTATGTGATGTGATTATAACCAACTTAGGGGGCTTAATATGGATAAATCTCGAAAGAAGGATTTGAAGAAGATAGAAAAAATAATTGATATAGACTTTGATGACATTAGCCTTTTAGATATTGCATTAACACATAGTTCATATGCAAATCAATTTAATTTAGGTTATAATTCCCATAATGAAAGGTTAGAATTTCTTGGAGACTCTGTTTTAAGCTTGATTGTAAGCGAGTATTTGTTTAAAAAGTTTAAAAATAAACATGAAGGTAAGTTGACTAGAATTAGAGCTGCTGTTGTTTGTGAATCATCTCTTGCTGAAGTTGCAAGACGTTTAATGTTTAATGAATATTTAAGAATTGGAAAAGGTGAAGAACTGACAGGTGGAAGAGATAAGGATTCGCTTCTTGCGGATTGCTGTGAAGCAGTAATTGCGGCAATTTATCTTGACAGAGGACTTGATAAGGCTAGAAAATTTGTTATTAAAAACTTAGAAGAAAAAATTGAAATATTTAGTCATGATATAAACTATAATGACTACAAATCGAAACTTCAAGAATATGTTCAAAAAGACATAAATAAAAAGATTACATATAAAGTAGCAAATGAATATGGACCAGACCACAATAAAACATTTGAAATAAATGTTTATCTAGATAACACTTTATATGGTAAGGGAATAGGAAAAAGTAAGAAGGAAGCTGAACAAAATGCAGCTAAGGAGGCACTTAAAAGTTTAGGAGTTGTATAAAATGAAACATTATATTATACCGATTTTTGTACCCCATAAGGGTTGCCCACATGATTGTATTTTTTGTAATCAAAAGAAGATAACAGGACAGTATAAGGAAATAACAAGTAATGACGTTGAAGATATAATTTATGAACACTTATCCACTATCAACAAAAATGAGTCATATATAGAGGTTTCATTTTATGGCGGAAGCTTTACAGCTATTCCTTTAAGTCAACAAAATGAATTGTTAGCAGTTGCAAAGAAATTTTTAGAACAAGGTAAAATAGATGCCATTAGACTCTCAACAAGACCAGACTACATTAACCACGATATTCTAAACAACTTAAAATCTTTTGGTGTAAAAAATATAGAACTTGGAGCACAATCTATGGATGATGATGTTCTAAAAAAATTGTGTAGAGGGCATACAAGCGAAGATGTTAAAAATGCTTCAAGGCTTATTAAAGACTATGGGTTTAATCTTGGACTTCAAATGATGATAGGGTTATATGGAGATACAGAAGAAAAGGACATAAAAACGGCAGAGGAAATAATAAAATTGCAGCCGAATTTTGTTAGAATCTATCCAACATTAGTTGTTAAAGATACCTACTTAGAAGTTTTATATAATAATGGATTTTATAAACCATTAGAAATTGATGAGGCAGTTAATATTTCAAAAAAATTATATAAGATGTTTGTAAAAAACAATATTTATATAATGAGAATAGGATTACAAGTATCAGAAGATTTTACATTGGGTAAAAATGTAGTAGCAGGTCCTTTCCATCCTGCTTTTAGAGAACTTGTTGAATCAAAGTTATTAAATGAAATGATTGAGTCAATTATACACAATTATTTTTCTGAAACTGATATAGTGAATATAACAGTAAGCAACAAAACATTGTCAAAAATTTATTCAGATAAAAAGAAATATTTTTTCGACATGTTAAAACAAATTGATTCAAAAAAAATAGTTATTAAACAAGATAATGCACTTGAAACTTTTGAAATATTATTTGAAACTGACGAAAAAAGAAAAAATATGTCGTTATTTGAATTTATATCAAATGAAGGTTAAAGAAGGAATTTAATCCTCCATGTAGAATATTTAATTTATAGAGAAATATTTATAGGTTATATGGAGGAGGAATTGTACATGGAAGTTTTAAAGGTGTCAGCACAATCACAACCAAAAGCTGTAGCAGGTGCATTAGCGGCAGTATTAAGAGAAAGGACTTCAGCAGAAATTCAAGCAATTGGTGCAGGAGCAGTTAACCAAGCAATTAAGGCAATAGCTATCACTAGAGGATTTGTTGCTCCAAATGGAATTGATTTAGTTGTTATTCCAGCATTTTCAGAAGTAGAAATTGAAGGTGAAGAAAGAACAGCTATTAAATTTATTGTAGAACCTAGATAATAATAAAATGAGTTGTACAAGGTTTTATATAAAAATACGACTCAAAGAGCTTTAAACAATCAAAAAAATAGTTATAAGTTAGTTTAAAGTGTTATGATATTTAAAAAGAACCTCTGAGATTTTCTTTTTTAAAAAATTCTTATCCTCATTATTATTTGTTAATGAAGGGGAAAATTGATTCAGCATTAAAATATGTTGAATTAAAGAATTTTTAGAATTGAAAATCCTAGGGGTTCTTTCGTATTTATATTAATTTTATAAGGCATATTTTATAATACAATACGTATAATTAATTTATAAAAATACTGGCTTATAACCTATGCAATAAATATATTTGTTGCCTTGACAATTAATTAATAGTAAAATTAAAATAGTTTATAGTATGTGACTCAACTTTTGATATTAATCAAAGGTTGAGTTATTGTATTTGCATGAGAAAGGGTGTTTGACTTGTATTTAAAGCGAATAGAAGTTAAAGGTTTTAAGTCCTTTGCTGATAAAATAGATTTAGATTTTAACGGTGGAATTACAGCAATTGTTGGGCCTAATGGAAGTGGAAAAAGTAATATTTCAGACGCTATTAGATGGGTTTTAGGTGAACAAAGTGCTAAAACATTAAGAGGGGCAAAAATGGAGGATGTCATTTTTGCGGGAACGGAGAATAGAAAACCTCTAGGCTGCGCTGAGGTTTCATTAACTATTGATAACTCAGATAATATTATTCCTATGGAGTATTCAGAGATTACAGTAACAAGAAGACTGTATCGTTCAGGGGAAAGTGAATATTTAATCAATAATACTATTTGTAGATTAAAGGATATACATGAAATATTTATGGATACTGGAATAGGTAAAGATGGATATTCACTTATAGGACAAGGAAGAGTTGATGAAATTTTAAGCACCCGTTCAGAGGATAGAAGAAATTTATTCGAAGAGGCAGCAGGTATTGTAAAATATAAAACCAGAAAATTAGAGGCAGAAAGAAAACTAGAAAATACAAGACAAAATATATTAAGAATAGATGATATTATTTCTGAATTAGAATCTCAAATAGACCCATTAAAGGAACAATCTGAAGTAGCTAAAAAATATCTTGCTTTTAAGGAAGAATTAAAAGAATTAGAAGTAAACCTATTGCTTCACAACTATAATGAGGCAAAGCAGAAACATAGTAGATTTTCAAATGACATTGAAACTATTCAAAAATCAAAACTAGAAGAAGAAAATAAAAAGATTAAAATAAGACAAGAACTTAATGATATAAAACAAAAATTAATAGAAATAGAAAGTAATATTGAAGAGGTATCATCACGTAGATTAGAGTTAGAAAAGAGCCAAGAAAACAAACAAGGCGAAGTAAAGGTATTAAATGAAAGATATAATAATTATGTTAATGAGATAGAAAGAATTAATTTAGAAATAAACAATTTAAATGATTATATTAAAGAAATAAATGATAGTATTAATAATTCACTAATAGACGAAGAACATGTTCTAGAAGAGATTAAACAAATTAAAGAAGAAATAAATAAGTTAGAAAAAGATTATGACGTATTGAATAAAAAATATGCAGAGATAGAAAATGAAATAGAAAATAAAAAATCAAATTTGCTTGAACTATTAGGAGAGATATCCCAAGAAAAAAATAAAATAAGCTCTTTAGAGATTACAATTGAAAATCTTGAAAGAAGAAAACAACAGCTATTATTCAATAAAGATAATAAAAAAGTTCAGCTAAATAACGCAGAAGATGAAGGAGATACTTTAGCTAAGGATTTAAGCAAATTTAATTATGAAAAAGAACATAAAGAAGAACTTTTAAATTTATATGTAGAGCAAATAAAAATTTCTCAAGATGAAGAAAAAAGATTATTGACTGAAAAAAATAAATTGATTTCAGAAGTAAAATCATCTGAGGCTAGACATGCAACACTAAAGTCATTAGAAAAGGAAATGGAAGGCTTTAACAAGGCTTCAAAGTATATATTAACTAACTATAAAGAAAATTTTGGTGTCTTAGGTGCTATATCTGATATAATAAAAGTACCTAATGGATATGAATTAGCTTTGGAAATTGCTTTAGGTTCTGCTATACAAAATATAGTTGTTAAAAATGAAGATGTTGCAATAAAACTAATAGAAGTATTAAAAAACAATAAAGTAGGTAGAGTTACATTTTATCCTTTAACTACAATGAAGTTTAAGCCTTTGATAATTGACAATAATATTAAGAGCATGAATGGGTATTTAGGTCTAGCTAATGAAATTGTTTCATATGATGCATTATTTAATAATGTAGTAGGAAATATATTAGGAAGAGTTGTAATCTGTGATAATATGGATAATGCAAAACAAATTGCAAAGGAATTGGATTATACGGTTAGAATTGTTACGTTAGATGGTGATGTAATAAATTCTGGTGGTAGTTTTACTGGTGGAAGTAGTAACAAATCACACGGTATTTTTTCAAGAAAAAATGAAATTGAGAATTTAGGAGTTAAAATAGAACAATTACATTCAAATATTAAAGATATAGAGAATCAAATTAAGAGTTTAAGTAATAGTATAAATGATTATAATTATAAAAAGTTAGATACTGAAAATAGCCTTAGAGAAATAGAAAAAAATATTCAAGTTTTAAATGGAAAGATTTTATTTAATCAAAAACAAATAGAGGAATTAATAAATAACATAAAGGATATTGATATAGAACTAGAGCAAATACATTTGGAAAATGAAAGAACACTTTCACAAATAGAAAATAAAAAAGCGGTATTAACAAATTTAGAGGAAAAGCAAATTTTAGTTCAAAGAGAATTAGATGAAATACAGCTAGGAATAAAAGATATACAAGTAAATAAAGATGTAATGTTTAAACAATTAACTGATCAAAGAATTGTCTTTGCAGAAAAAAATAAAATATTAGAGGGAATTAATCAAAGACAAAAGCAATTAGAAAAAGAGAAACAAAACTATGAATTAAGAATAAAAAATTATAAAATTGAAATAGAAACATTGAATACTAAGATAGAAGAAACAAAGTCTAATATAAAAACTGCTTTAGTTGAGCTACAAAAATATGCAGAGGATATAATAAATGTTAAAGAAGAGTTCTATACATTAGACCAAAATAAAAAGGATTTATCAGATTTGATTTTAGCTAAAGAAAAGCAATTATCAACTATCGATGAAACTATTACTTCCATAGTCGATTCAATTCATAAGATAGATATAGCAAAAAATAAAGCTGAAAATGAAATGGAAACAGTTTCAAATAAGTTGTGGGAGGAATATGAATTAACAATACCACAAGCTTCAAAATACAAAATAGAAATAACTAATATAAGTAATATCTCAAAGAAAGTTTATGAACTCAAAAATAATATAAGATTATTAGGAGATGTTAATGTTAATTCTATAGAGGAATACAAAAGAGTAATAGAAAGATATAGTTTCTTAAAGGAGCAAAGAGAAGATCTAGTTAATGCTGAAAAGTCATTGGTTGAAATCATAAACGAAATGGTTCAAAAGATGACGGAACAATTTAAGACTAATTTTAGGATTATTAGAGAAAACTTTAATATAACATTTAAAGAGTTGTTTGGTGGAGGTTATGCAGATTTAAAAATAGATGGTGAAGATGTTTTAAATTCTGGAATAGAAATAATAGTACAGCCACCAGGGAAAAAACTTCAAAGCCTTTCTCTATTATCAGGTGGAGAGAGAGGACTTGCAGCAATTGCTCTAATATTTGCTATATTAAGGATGAAACCAACACCATTTTGTGTACTTGATGAAATTGAAGCTGCATTGGACGATGCAAATGTTAATAGATTTGCTGAATTTTTAAAGGACTATTCAAAAAAGACACAATTTATAATAATTACCCACAGAAAGGGTTCTATGGCTGCAGCTGATACGCTTTATGGTGTTACAATGGAGGAAAAGGGAGTATCCAAGGTTGTATCATTAAAATTACGAGGAGGAAATGAATAATGTCATGGTTTGAAAAGTTAAAACAAGGATTAACTAAAACAAGAGATGTAATTAGCGATAAGGTAGATACGTTGCTCTCTTTTACAAAAACAATAGATGAGGAACTTTATGAGGAGTTAGAAGAAATACTAATTACATCAGATGTTGGTGTAACAACATCTACAAAAATAATTGAAATACTTCGCAAAAGGGTAAAGGAAAGAAAGATTGATGATCCTTCAAAGGTTAAGGAGTTATTAAGAGAAATAATTTCAGAAATACTTGATAATGATAAACAGTCAATAATACCAGAAACAACTCCAGCAGTATTTATAGTTGTTGGTGTAAATGGTGTTGGAAAAACTACTTCTATTGGAAAGATGGCTCATTATTTAAAAAACAAGGGATATAAGGTTGTTTTAGCAGCAGGGGATACATTTAGAGCAGCTGCTATTGATCAGTTAGAAGTATGGGCCCAAAGAAGTGGAGTTGATATTATAAAGCATCAAGAAGGGGCAGATCCAGCCGCTGTTGTTTTTGATGCAATACAGGCTGCAAAAGCTAGAAAGGCTGATATATTAATTTGCGATACTGCAGGTAGACTTCATAACAAAAAGAATCTAATGGAGGAACTTAGAAAAATAAATAAAATTGTTGAAAGAGAATATGAAAATTCATACAAAAGAACATTCCTAGTACTAGATGCAACTACAGGTCAAAATGCTTTAAATCAAGCTAAACAATTTATGGAAGTTGCTAATGTTAATGGATTAATTTTAACAAAACTAGATGGTACAGCAAAAGGTGGAGTTGTTATATCTATAGCTAATGAGCTTAAGATACCTGTTACAATGATAGGTGTTGGTGAGGGTATTGATGATCTACAAGAATTTAATTCAAAGGAATTTGCAGAAGCTATACTATGATGTTAAGTAAAAATACTTGACACATTAGATTAATTCTGTTATTATCATTTAGGGATGTGCAGATATGGATAAATTGAGTTATATTATCTTGCTTTTAGACTTTTATAGAAATCTACTTACAGATAAACAAAGAGATATAATGTCAAGGCATTATGAAGAGGATATGTCACTTGCAGAGATTGCTGAAGAGTTTGGTATCTCAAGGCAGGCGGTACATGACATCATAAAACGAAGCGAAAAAGCCTTATTTGATTATGAAAATGAATTGGGATTGGTAGATAGGTTTTTAAAGCAGAAGCAAGAATTATTAAAAATTAAAGGTTTGCTTAGTAAATATACAGATAATGAAGACATTAAGTTATCATTAGATATATTAAATAAGCTTTTAGATATTTAATTGGGAGGGCTTTATATGGCTTTTGAAGGGCTTACATCCAAGCTTCAAGAAACGTTTAAAAAACTAAAGGGTAAGGGTAAACTAACTGAAAAAGATGTAAAAGATGCAATGAGAGAAGTAAAATTAGCCCTTCTTGAAGCAGATGTTAACTATAAAGTTGTTAAGGATTTTGTCAACACTGTTTCACAAAGAGCAGTTGGTGTAGAGGTAATGGAAAGCCTAACTCCAGCACAGCAGGTTATAAAAATTGTAAATGAAGAATTAATTAAATTAATGGGTACGACAGAAAATAAGATAAAGCCTGCAAATAATCCTCCAACAATAATAATGTTGGTTGGTTTACAAGGTGCTGGTAAAACAACAATGGCTGCGAAATTAGCATTACATTTAAGAAAACACAATAAAAAGCCATTACTTGTTGCAGCCGATGTATATAGACCTGCTGCAATAAAACAATTACAAATACTTGGTAATCAAATTGATGTTCCGGTATTTAGTTTGGGTGACAAGGTAAATCCAGTAGATATAGCAAAAGCAGGTATAGAAAATGCTAAAAAGACAGAAAGAGATTACGTTATAATAGATACTGCAGGAAGACTTCATATTGATGAAGAATTAATGCAGGAGCTTAAAAATATAAAAGAAGAAGTTAAACCTAATGAAATCTTACTTGTTGTTGATGCAATGACAGGGCAAGATGCAGTTAATGTTGCAGAGCATTTTAACAGTAATTTAAATATAACAGGTGTAATTTTAACAAAGTTAGATGGGGATACAAGAGGTGGAGCTGCTATTTCAGTTAAGGCAGTTACAAATACCCCAATTAAGTTTGTTGGAACAGGTGAAAAACTAAGTGATTTTGAAATTTTCTATCCAGATAGAATGGCTTCAAGAATATTAGGTATGGGTGATATTTTAAGCTTAATAGAAAAAGCACAAGAAGCCATAGATGAAAAGAAAGCAATTGAACTTGAAAAGAAAATATTAAATCAAGAATTTACGTTAGAAGATTTCCTTGATCAAATGCAACAAATGAAAAAAATGGGACCTATGAAGGATTTATTAAAGATGATTCCAGGTGTAGATGCTTCAAAGCTTGGCGATATGGAAGTAAATGAAAAAGAATTAGCACATGCTGAAGCAATAATAAAATCAATGACCATTCAAGAGAGAAGAAATCCTTCAATAATAAATGCAAGTAGAAAAAAGAGAATTGCAAAGGGATCAGGTACAACAATACAAGAAGTTAATAAACTTCTTAATGGATTTGAACAGGCTAGAAAAATGATGAAACAATTTGGAGATATGCAAAAAAATATGAAAAAAGGGAAATTTAAATTTCCTTTCTTTAAATAAATATGACCAATGAAGCATCATAAGGAGGTGAAAATAATGGCAGTTAAGATAAGATTAAGAAGAATGGGTGCTAAGAAAGCTCCTTTCTACAGAATAGTAGTAGCAGATTCAAGATCACCAAGAGATGGTAGATTTATCGAAGAAATAGGATATTACAATCCAATATCAGAACCAGCTGATATAAAGATTGATGTTGAAAATGCTAAGAAGTGGATAGCAAATGGTGCTCAACCTTCAGACACTGTAAAGCGTCTATTAAAGCAAGCTGGTGTTATTGAATAATGGAGGTGGATTACCATGAAGGAATTAGTAGAGGTAATCGCCAAGGCACTTGTTGATAATCCTGAAGAAGTTCAGGTAAGTGAAGTTTCTGGAGAACAATCAGTTATAATTGAACTTAAGGTTGCTCCAGAAGATATGGGTAAGGTAATTGGAAAACAAGGAAGAATTGCAAAGGCGATTCGTACAGTAGTTAAAGCTGCTGCGATAAAAGAAAATAAAAGGGTAATTGTAGAAATACTATAAAAAGAGTTAGGTATCCCTAACTCTTTTTAGCATAAAAGGGTGATTGTTATGAAACAATATTTAAAAATAGGTCAAATTATTAATACCCATGGTATTAAGGGAGAAGTTAAGGTATATCCATTGACAGACGACATAAAAAGATTTAACAAACTTAAATTTGTATTTATAAAAGAAAAGGATGAATATAAAAAAATTGATGTTGAAGGTGTTAAGTACTTCAAAAATCTTGTTATATTAAAATTACAAGGTATAGATACCATGAATGATGCTGAAAAGGTTAAAAAGATATATTTATATATTGATCGTGAAAATGCAGTTAAACTAGAAAAGGATGCTTATTTTATAGCAGATTTAATAGGGTTAGATGTATATACATTAGAAGGTGAATGTTTAGGAAAAATAACAGATGTTTTTAGTACGGGAAGCAATGATGTATATGAAATTAAAAACGATAATGAAACTATATTGATTCCTGCAATTAAAGATGTGGTTAAGGAAGTGGATATTGAAAACTCTGTTATGAAAATTCAATTACTAGAGGGATTAAGATGAAATTTGAAGTTTTAACTTTATTTCCAGAGATGTTTGATACTCTTAATCATAGTATTCTTAAAAAGGCACAACAACAAAATATAATAGAAATTAACACAATAAACATAAGAGATTTTTCTACAAATAAACATAGAAAAGTAGATGACTATCCATATGGTGGCGGTGCAGGTATGGTAATGCAACCTGAGCCAATATATAATGCAATTGATTTCATTGTACAAAAATTTGGCTATAAACCCTATACAATTATGATGTCGCCAAGAGGTAAAAGATTTGAACAAAAAGATGCCAAAAGACTTTTAGAAAAGAAGCATATTGTATTATTATGTGGTCATTATGAAGGAATAGATGAAAGAGTTTTAGAAATAGTAGATGAAGAGATTTCAATTGGAGATTTTGTTTTAACAGGTGGAGAAATTGCTAGTATGGCAATTATTGATTGCATAAGTAGAATTGTACCTGGTGTATTACCAAAAGAGGAAAGCTACCAAGATGAATCCTTTTATGATGGCTTACTCGAATATCCGCAATATACAAGACCTGAGGTTTTCAGAGGAATGAAAGTACCAGATGTGCTTTTATCAGGTCATCATGAGAATATTCGAAAATGGAGAAAATACCAGTCTCTAAAAATAACTTTAGAAAAAAGGCCAGATTTATTGCAAAAGAAATTATTGACAGATGAAGAGAAAAAGATGTTGATGGATATCAAAAACTCTAAAAAAATAGATTAGTGTTAGTAAAATTGTAAATTTGTTGTTGATAAAATTTAGTGCTTATGATATAATAATCGTTGTGTAAAACGGGCGTTCCTCTGCAAAGGCAAGAACGTCTAGGATAAAGGGAGGTAAAGAACATGGATATCATTAGAGCTATTGAAGCAGAACAACTAAGAAATGATATTCCTCAATTTGGACCTGGGGACACTGTAAAGGTTCACGTAAAGGTTAAAGAAGGAAACAGAGAAAGAATCCAAATATTCGAAGGAATCGTTCTT
>JAOAFH010000112.1 GCA_026416355.1 Clostridiales bacterium
TTGCAAATGACAAAAACAAATCAAGATACATTCTAACCCCTCCTTGCAACTATAACCCTATCAAGCCCTGCCAAATCCTTTATACACTCTATGTCCTTATAATTATCTTTTAATATTTTAAATAAATCTTCCCTTTGGTCATAGCCAATTTCAAATGCCAAAAGACCATCTTTTTTTAGATATTCTAATGCCTCTTTAGCAATTTTTTTATAAAATATAAGTCCATCATCTCCACCTGATAGTGCTTCAAATGGCTCATAGTCCTTTACATCCACCATTAAAGTTGGAATTACTTCATTTCTTATATAAGGGGGGTTTGAAACTATAACATCCACATTATTTTTAAGGTTATCTGGTAAATTAGAAAAAACATCACTTTTTATTATTTCTACTCTATCATCTACCCCAAGTTTTTTAGCATTTATGCTTGTAACTTTAATTGGTGTGTCCATTATATCTAGTGCATATACTTTGCTATTTTTTATTTCCTTTGCCAAAGTTATTGAAATAGCACCACTTCCACACCCAACATCAACTATAACCGGACTTTCTAAATTCTTTGTTCTTTTAATTACTTCCTCAACAAGTATTTCTGTATCTGGTCTTGGAATTAAAACACCCTTTTCTACATAAAATTCATATGAATAAAACTCCCTTGAATTTGTAATATAGGCAACAGGTTCTCCTTTTTTTCTTCTCTCTATAAACTCTTTATACTTATCTAAATTTTCTTCTTCTACTTCTTGATTTCTGTTTATTATCAAATAAATTCTATCCTTATTAAGCACATGACCTAAAAGAACCTCAGCATCTAGCTGAGGTGTATCTGAATTTATATTTTCTATACCATATTTAATCGCCTCAAAAATAGTCATATTATTCCTCCCCAATGGCAGCCTTTAATGCTTTTATTGAAACTTCCATTTGCTCATCATCTGGCTCTCTTGTTGTAAGTTTTTGAAGCATTAGCCCAGGATAAGCAAAAATTTTTGATAAAAATGAGTTTGATTTTCCAAACCATTTTAAAACTTCGTATGATACACCTGCCACAACAGGTATTAGTAATATTCTTGATAAAAGCCTCATTAGTATATTAGGCCAACCTAAAAAGCTAAATATAAATATACTAATTAGCATGACTATCAAAAGAAAATTTGTACCGCATCTTGGATGAAGCGTTGAAAACTTTGAAACATTTTCAACTGTAAGTGGCAATCCTGCCTCATAACAGAATACACTTTTGTGTTCTGCTCCGTGGTATTCAAATACCCTTTTTATATCCTCCATCTTGCTTATTAGATAAATATATATTAAAAATACTATTAGTCTTATTATACCTTCAAAAAGGTTAATATATATTGTATTTTGTGTTTTTGTCTTTATAAAATTTGCAATAAATGTAGGTAAAAGAACAAATAAAAGTATTGCAAATATAAATGAAGTAAAAAGTGTCATTCCCATTATAATGTTATCTGATTTACCTTTAAACTTTTCATCTAAATATTTTTCAAACTTGCTCTTTTCCTCCTCTTCCTCATAAAAAGAAGCAGAATATGTTAGCATTCTTATTCCAACAATCATAGATTCAATCATTGCTGCTGCTCCCCTTAATAATGGAAGGGAAAGAATTTTATATTTTTTTGTTATAGGCTCTATATTTTCAACATTAACCTCTATTTCTCCATCTGGTTTTCTAACTGCAATTGCCATTTTATCTGGAGTTCTCATCATTACCCCTTCAATTACTGCCTGACCTCCAACCTGCATAACACACCTCCGAAACTAAACTATATTTTTATATTATCAAACATGGTTTTGCTTGTCCACATAATTAAAAAGCGAGTGCCTGTATAATACTTTTATCTACGCACTCGCTTTTTAATTTTTATATTCATCTTTTCTAATCTGTATAATTTATTAACCCATTATCCTAAATTAAACACAACCAATAAGAACATCTTAAACCTTTCTTTAGCATAAAGTGCATGTGGTATTTCCTTTGGCATTACAATTGTTTGTCCTTTCTTTAGATTAAATTTTTCATCTCCAATTGTAATTTCCGCCTCACCATCTAAAATATATACAAGTGCATCACCTGGTGCCTTATGTGCTGAAATTTCCTCACCTTTATCAAAAGCAAACAATGTTAAACTTAAATTTCTTCCTTGAGAAATTGTTCTGCTAACAACAGTTCCATCTTGATATTCAACTAGTTTTTCCATATCTAAAACCTTTGAATGGTCCATATTTTTAATTAATTTATCCATATTTACCGCCTCCTTTTCCTTTATTATATCTCTTATTCTAGCCAAAATATGTAATCAAAATCACAAATATTAATTTATTTCTTTAGGCATAATAAAATAAGAATGCTATTAAAAGGAGGATTATTAAATGGAAGAGTTGATGTTTTGCTACCAATGTGAACAAACAATTGGTGGTAAAGGATGTACAAAAGCTGGTAACTGTGGTAAAGATGCTGAAGTTGCTGCACTTCAAGACTTACTTGTATATGAGCTCAAAGCAATAGGTTTTCTAGGAAATGAACTATTAAAACAAGGAAAGACTATTGATAAAGAAATTTCAAAATTTGTTGCAGATGCGTGTTTTTCAACTTTGACAAACGTAAACTTTGACCAACAAAGATTTATAGAGTTTCTTAAAAAGGCAGAACAAATAAAAGAAGATTTAAAATCTAAGCTTGGTAATCTTCCAAAAGACATACCTGAATGTGTAAATTATAAGCTGCCACAATCTAAAGAACAAATGCTTGAAGACGCAAAGAAAACAGGAATTATGTATAACCAAAGTCTTGATATAAATATCCGTTCACTTAGAGAAACACTAATTTATGGATTAAAGGGTATGGCTGCATATGCACACCATGCACATGTCCTTGGTTTTGTTGATGATGAAGTTAACAACTACTTCTTTAAGGCACTAGTTGCAACACTTGATAATACACTTACTGTTGATGATTTATTTAATATTACTATGGAATTTGGTAAAGTTAATCTAAAATGTATGGAACTATTGGATAAAGCTAATACCCAATCATATGGAAATCCTGTTCCAACACCTGTTTTAATTACAAAGAAAAAAGGTCCTTTTATTGTAGTTTCAGGCCATGACTTAAAGGATTTGCATGAACTATTAGTTCAAACAGAAGGAAAGGGTATCAATATCTATACCCACGGTGAAATGCTTCCTGCTCATGGATATCCTGAGCTTAAGAAGTTTAAACATCTTGTAGGTAACTTTGGTGGTGCATGGCAGGATCAACAAAAGGAATTCGATAATCTTCCTGGATGTGTACTTATGACTACAAACTGTCTTCAAAAGCCAAGGGATTCATATAAGGATAGAATATTTACAACAAGCATAGTTGGTTGGCCAGATGTTCAACACATTTATGAAACAAATGGTAAAAAGGATTTTACTCCAATTATAAATAAAGCATTAGAATTAGGTGGATTTACTGAGGATGAACCTGAAAAGACTATTTTAGTTGGATTTGGACACAATACTGTTTTATCACTAGCAGGAAAAATTTTAGATGCAGTAAAACAAGGACAAATAAAGCATTTCTTCTTAATAGGTGGTTGCGATGGTGCAAGACCTGGAAGAAACTATTATACAGAATTTGCGCAAAAAACACCAAAGGACACAATAATACTTACCCTCGCATGTGGTAAATATAGATTTAATAAGCTTGACTTTGGAACTATTGGAGAATTCCCAAGACTACTAGATGTTGGACAATGTAATGACTCATATTCAGCTATTAAAATAGCCCTTGGTCTAGCTGATGCTCTAAACTGCACTGTAAATGATCTTCCACTTTCATTAATTTTATCTTGGTATGAACAAAAGGCAGTATGTATATTATTAACACTTTTATCACTTGGAATAAAGAACATCTACTTAGGACCTAG
>JAOAFH010000041.1 GCA_026416355.1 Clostridiales bacterium
ATAATAGTTTGTATCCCACCTGTTCCACCAGCAAAAACCGGTAAACCAACAAGCCCTATTAATACATAAATAATTTGAGAAAATGCTGCCTTTCTAGAACCTAAAATTATTCCTGATAATACACAAAACAAAACTTGTAAAGTAATCGGAACATATGGTATAGGTATCTGAATATATGCTCCTAGAGCTGTTAAAACTGAAAACATTGCTATCTTAGTCATGTCTGATGTTTTGAAATTCATAATGTGCCTCCTTTGGTTAACCTAATATTTTTTTTGGTTTACAATTATTATATAAAAAATTATTTTGATTGTCAAACTTTTTTCACTAAAAAAGAGCCTTCATGGCTCTTAATATCAAAATTAATTTTGGCGGGAGTATGTGGGAATCGAACCCACCCAACGGGGTACTAGCCCGTCAACTCGGTTTTGAAGACCGGTAGGCACACCAGCACCTATCTACCCCCAATAACAAATTAAATTATACATTAAACTTATCTATTTGTAAATATAATAAATCAAGTTACATCTATCAATTTTTTCAATATAGAACTCATTTATCTTCAATTCCCTGAGTAAATTTAATAGAATCAAAATATTCTAATATTAAAACTGCATATTTTCTATTAATATTTAATTCATCTCTAAATTCAGCAGTTGATAATTGCCCATTTTGTTGAATTATTTTTAAAACCTTTTCTTTTGCAAAGTCAATTATTTCTTTTAAATAGTAAAATTCACTTGTAACTTTAATAACTTTTTCTTCTTCGATTAAAATATTTAAAATATTTCTAGCACTTTCCTTTTCTCTGCCAAATTCATCTAAAATATTCTCTACCTTTTGAGGTGTTAATCCATATTCCTTAAGTTTTTTCAACAAGATATTTTTTATTTCATTTTGTCTTTTATTTAGTTTTATTTCAAAATCTTTCAATTTTACATACTTAGTATTAATATCAATTGTATCCTTGGATAGTATATTAAATATGTTTTCTATTATTTTGGGTTTAGCTTTTTCTCCTAATAATTTATTTTTAAATTCTTCCTTACTCATTCCAATTTTTAATGGATTTTTTTCATGGTAATCACTTAAAATCTTTCTACTATTATTTTTTAATTCAGAAATGTAATTAACATGAACATAAACATTCTCATTATTTAATTCAAAACATTTTATACGTTTTTCAAATACTAATTGATTTAATATTTGATCTATATTTTCAATTCCTTTTCCAACATATTTGATTAATTCAAATTTATTAAGGAAATTTTCACTATGTAGTTCTATAGTTTTTTCTACAATTTCTTTTGGAGTTCCTTTTTCCTTCATTTTTAAATTCTCAATAACTTCTTTATCAAATGCTTTATGTTTTTTTGCAGCTGGTTCTAATATTGTTCCTCCACCTATTGTTATCATTGGAGAATATGAACGAATAATATATTTATCTCCCCTTCTTGCTGCAATAGGTTGCTCTAATCTAATTTGAACAAAGCAACCTTCACCCTGCAAAAGTTCTTCTTTATCAAGTAGTACAATTCTACCTAAAATTTCTTTTGTTCCATGATATAATCTTATTCGTTCTCTGTTCTGTAATTTTTTAGGGGCATCGTTTAATAAATTAAATCTACAATCAATAATAAGTGAATTTTCCATTATACCTGGTTTAGATATAACATCCCCTCTTTCAACATCTTCTTTTTTTATCCCCGAAATATTTAGCGCTACTCTTTGTCCTGCTACTGCCTTTTCTACATCTTTCTCATGTACCTGTATGTTCCTAATTCTTCCCTTAAACCCTTTAGTATAAATTTCACATTCATCTCCAACTGATATCTCCCCAGATATCAAAGTTCCTGTTACAACTGTTCCAAAACCTGTTACGCTAAAAACTCTATCAACAGGTAATCTAAATTCTGTTAAAGTGTCTCTATCGCTCATTTCAAGTGTCATATTGTCAATAAGTTCAATCAATTGAGGTATACCTTCACCTGTATAAGATGAAACATCTACTATTGGAGCACTTTCAAAAACCGTTCCTTTTACATATTTTTTTATATCATCTTTAATATACTCTAGCCATTCATTTTCAACTAAATCTTTTTTTGTTATTACGATTATACCTTTTTTTATATCTAGTAATCTTAAAATATTTAAGTGTTCTTCTGTTTGTGGCATTATTCCCTCATCAGCAGCAATAACTAATAAAAATAAGTCTATTCCACTAACTCCAGCAAGCATATTTTTTATAAATTTTTCGTGTCCTGGGACATCAACAATGCCTGCCCTTCTTTTAGAAGGTAGATCGAAATATGTAAAACCTAAATTTATAGTAATTCCTCTTTCCTTTTCTTCTTTTAATGTATCTGTATCATGGCCAGTTAAAGCTTTTATTAGGGTAGTTTTGCCATGATCAATGTGCCCTGCTGTACCTATAACAACATTTTGCATCAAGCAACCTCCTAGATAACATTTTTTATATTTTCTGCGATTATTGCATAATCATCGTCAAATAATGTTCTTACATCAAGCAACAAATAATCCCTGCTAACTCTTACTATTATTGGTATTTCACACATTCTTAAGCTTTTTTCTAATTCTTCAACTGTCTTATGTTTTGGTTTAATTGCTACTACATATGTTGGTATTGTTTCTAGTGGCATCGCTCCCCCACCAACAGTTGAATAATCATCTTTAACATCAACTATAATTTTATCATCTTGTATATATGTTTTTATTAGTTTTGCTAACTTTTGTGCATTTCTTTTTAACGTATTTGTATCCATAGACAACATTTTAAATATTGGTATTTCTTCCTTTAAATTTTCCTCGTCAAGGTAGGCCTTTAATGTTGTTTCTAATCCTGCTAATGTAAACTTATCAATTCTTAAAGCTCTGGTTAGTTGGTTTTTTTTCATTTTATCAATGTATTGCCTTTTACCTACTATAATACCTGCTTGTGGCCCTCCTAAAAGCTTGTCTCCACTAAATGTCACAATATCTACACCTTTTTTAATACTTTCTTGAACAGTTGGTTCATAATTTAACCCATATTTTGTCAAATCTACTAATACGCCACTTCCTATATCCTCAATTAGAGGTATATTGTTTTTATGAGAAAGATCAACAAGTTCATCTATTGAAACTTCTTCTGTAAATCCTAAAATTTTAAAATTACTTTGATGTACTTTTAAAATTGCTGCTGTATTTTCATTTATTGCATTTTCATAATCATACAGATGTGTTCTATTTGTTGTACCTACTTCAACAAGAATAGCTCCACTTTGTTCCATTACAGATGGAATCCTGAATGAACCTCCTATTTCAACCAATTGACCTCTTGAAACTATCGCTTCTTTACCTTTAGCTAATGTAGAAAGCACTAGCATAACAGCTGCAGCATTATTATTTACAACTAATGCTGCTTCTGCTCCTGTTATCTGACAAATAATTTCCTCAACATGAGAATATCTTGAGCCTCTTTTACCTTCATCCAAATTATATTCTAAATTATTATATCTAGTTCCTATTTCAAAAATATGGTTAATTGCATTAATAGAAATAGGTGAACGCCCTAAATTTGTATGTATTACTGTACCAGTGGCATTTATTACTCTTCTTAATTTAGGCTTTAATGTTTTATTTAATTCCAGTTTTATATCTTCAATAACCATTTCATAAGAAAAATCTGTTAGGTTTTTAGTCAATATACTTAATCTATATTTGTCTATTATATTTCTAACGGTTAATACAACAATTTTTCTAGGCAATTTATTTATATATTCCCTTATTACCTCTTCCCCTAAAACTGTATCTACCTTTGGAAGTTTTGAAAGCAAATTATTCATATGTACCTCCACTATTCAATATAAATATACTTTCCATCAAATTCAGTTGCATAACCAACTATAAAAGCAGGTATACTATTTTTTCTTAAATCATCCAACAAACTGATTGCTTCTATACTGTTTAGTGAAAATACTAGTCCTCCTGATGTTTGTGGATCAAAAACTATATCTTCAATAAAATCTTTACCTGTCAAATTAATATATTTGTCTTTTAAATATTCTTTGTTTCTATAAGTTCCTGCAGGTATTATTCCCATCTTAGCTAAATCTTCTGTTCCATCTATTAGCTCTAGAGACGTCGTTTCTAAATGTATTGATACACTACTTCCCTTTGCCATTTCAAACAAATGACCAACTAAACCAAAACCAGTTATATCTGTACATGAATTAATATTATATTTTTTAGCTATATTACTAGCATATTTATTTAATGTTGACATTACTTTTACTGCCTCATCTATTTGATTTGAAGTTGCTATTTCACCTTTGATTGCAGTATTAATAATTCCTGTTCCAATTGGTTTTGTCAAAATTAATATATCTCCTGATTTTGCATTTGAATTAGACCATATATCTTTTGGGTTTATAAGGCCTAAAACCGATAAACCATATTTAGGTTCATTATCATCAATTGTATGTCCTCCAGCAATTATGCCTCCTGCTTCTATTACTTTATCTGCTCCACCTTTAAGTATTTCACCAAGTATTGACATATCCTTACATGCAGGAAAACCAGCTATATTTAAAGCTAATATAACATCTCCACCCATTGCATATACATCACTTAAAGAGTTAGTTGCAGCAATTTGTCCAAATATATAAGGATCATCTACAACAGGAGTAAAAAAATCAACTGTATGAATAATTGCAGTTTCTTCGTTTACTTTATAAACTGCAGCATCATCAGATGTTTCTATTCCAATCAATAGATTTTTATCATAAACTTTGGGTAAATGACACAGAACCTGTGCCAGTGCCTCAGGGCCAATTTTAGCGGCTCAGCCTGCAGCTTTAACCATTTGAGTTAGCTTAATATCTGTCATAAATATACCCCCCTTCAGTTTAATTCTACAACATTTCTAATTTTGTATCAATAAACACAAATTAAGTCTTTAATATTTTCAAACATTTTTTCTCCTATTCCACTAACATTTTTTATATCTTCAATCCTTTTAAATCTCCCATTTTTGTTTCTATAATCAATTATTCTTTTGGCAATTGAATCACCAATTCTAGGCAGTGTTTTTAACTCCTCAATTCCTGCTGTATTAATATTTATTTTACCCTGTTTATTAGTCTGTGTATTTGTTAAGACTTCACTGGTATTTTCCAAAATTATCTTTGATGGTATTTTTATATAATCCTCATCCTTTAATTTAATTGCTAGGTTTACTGATTCTAAATCAGCTTTATTTGTAAACCCTCCAGCTGCTTTAATTAAATCATTAACCCTATCTCCATCAACCATTTTATAAACCCCTGGTTTATTAACTTCTCCACATATATAAACTTCTATAAATTTATTGTTGGTAATTACCTCTTTTTGTTGGTTATTAATATTAATATCTTCTCCCCGTTCTATATTGTTATAGTATTTAAGTGAAGCTATTAATAATACTATTGCTGCAAACACCAACAACCCAACTTTTTCTTTTCTATTAAGTTCCAAATTTTTCACCTCCATATTTAATTTTTAACAACTTAAAATATCTTTAAACTTTATTTGTATTTTAATATTTTTTTTGTTATAATCATGCTAGCTAGAAGGGAGAGATAAAATGAAGAGATTTTTTTCTTTTACTTTAATGTTATTTATTTTATTTTTTACTTTTAACACTGCATATGCTCTAAGTCCGAGTGATTTTACTTCAGAAGCTCAGATATTAATCGATGCTGATACAGGCCAAATATTGTATGGGAATAATATTGATATAAAATATGCACCTGCAAGTACAACAAAAATTCTTACAGCTTTAATTGCACTTGATAAGTGTCAATTAACTGACAAAGTAATTATAGGTAAAAAACCTCCTTATGCTGATGGTAGTAAAATATATTTAATAGAGGGAGAAGAGTTAACTGTTGAACAGTTACTATATGCATTACTACTTGAATCAGCAAATGACGCAGCTGAAGCATTAGCTGAACATATATCCGGAAGTGTTGAAGAGTTTGCCACTTTAATGAATGAATATGCTAAAAACATAGGTTGTAAAAATTCAAATTTTGTAAATCCACATGGATTATATAATGATAA
>JAOAFH010000132.1 GCA_026416355.1 Clostridiales bacterium
CTACTCCCCATACTGTTTTAATGTATATCGGCTTTTTAGGATCTTCTTCTAATTTTTGTCTCAAATTTGTTATATGAACCATAACTGTATTATCTGCTTTAAAAAATTCTTGGCCCCATACATTTACATGAAAATTATGTAATCGCCATACTATACCATTGTTTCTGGCAAGTAGTTCTAGTATTCGAAATTCCTTTGATGTTAGAATCACTTCTTTATCCTTTATAAAAACTTGTCTTGTATCACAGTTTATTTTCAAATCTCCAATTTCAATAACTCTATCATCATTTTTGTTGTTGTATCTTTTATATCTTCTAAGTTGAGATTTTACTCTTGCAACAAGTTCCATAATGCTAAAAGGCTTAGTTATATAGTCCTCTGCACCTGATGATAAACCTAATAACTTGTCCTTTTCGTCATCCTTTGCCGATAAAATTATAATAGGCATATAGTAGTTTTTCCTAATTTCATTGCATAAACTTATTCCATCTAATCCCTTCATCATAATATCTGTTATAACTAAGTCTATTGTTGTTTCTTTTAAAATATCAAGTGCCTCAATTCCATCATTAGCATGCATAACTTTATATCCTTCGTTATTTAAATACACTTCTATAATATCTCTAATTTCTTTTTCATCATCTACAATCAAAATTGTTTCATTCATTTTAATCATCCCTCTTTATTATTGTCACAAATTAATACATATGCAGGTGGTATATTAAGAAATGTCCTTTTAAAACCAATTGAATTAAAGTAATACTTAAATAATTTTAATTTAAATAATGTATATTGAAATGTAATAAAAACTCCATGTGTAGAAAGTACATCCTTAGTATTTTTTAGTATGCTCTCACCTATTTCACAAGGCAGACTTGTAAAAGGTAATCCTGAAACAATATAATCAACCTTATTTATTTCTAATTGTTTTAAATGCTTTTTAATATTTACTGCTGAATCATTAATTATATATAAATTACTAATTCCATCAAACTTTTCAACAAGATTGTTATAAAAATCTCTGTTGTATTCTATTACAATTAATATTGTATCTTTTCTCCTTCTTTTTATCAATTCCTCTGTAAATACTCCTGTTCCAGGACCAAACTCTACAATACACTCTGCTTTATTAAAATTTATCCCCTCCATCATCTTCTTGCAAAGTTTTTTTGAACTTGGTAGTATAGCTCCAGTAAACTTTGGATTCTTTATAAATTGGCTTATGAATATTTTATATTCCATAATTATACCCCTTTCATTTTATTTAAGGGTATAATAGAATACAAATCTTAAGTATATAATAAAAAATATCTTAAGAATTCTTAAATTTAAAATAAGTGATATGGCATCCATATCACTTATTTATACTAACTTCTTCAGAATCATTTATTTTTAAATTTATCGCACCCTTAGCCCCTTTACCAACTATTTTAATTCTATTTTTCCCCTTTAGTATCTCTACATCAACACTTCCCTTTTGTGTTCCCTCTATGACTTTAATAATCTTATCATTTGGATTTATAATGACAATTTTAAAATCGCCGCTTGAAACTTTTGAGTCATATTCTACTTTTATATTTATATTTGTTTTCGCATCTATTATAAATAAAGTATCCATCCCTGTAAAACTACTAAATTTTATGTTAGCTGTATTATTAATAGTATTTCCGTTTCGCACCCCAAATGTGTAACTATCCCCTTGTTTAACTATTTTATCATCATCATTGTATATACTTTTTTGATAACTTGTGCCCCCACATCCTAATATTAGTATAATTACAAATGACAATACTATAAGCAAGCTCATTTTCTTTTTCATACAAACACCCCCTAATTAAACATTATAAGCTTTTAACATAATCAATAAGCTGCTTTATTGTTTTTTTATCTGTAAAATCAACCTTGTCTCCATATGTTTCTAGAAATGCCTTATCATCTATTGTCATTTCCTCTTCCTTTTTCTTTGATACAATTTTCTTTAGCATTTCCATCATTATTTTATGAGTAAATCCTAATTTTTTATAGTCTATACCACCTCTTAAGTGAAAAAACTTTATTTTTTCTATCATCTCTTCTTTAAAATTCTTTTTTATTATTGGTTCAAATATGCTTTTATCTTCTGTTGGGGAAAGACCTACTGTAAAGACAATTATGTTTTTGTCCTTTAATAAATTGAAATTATTAGTTATAAATGATATACCGTTAATTCCGCTTGCATAAAGTCCACCACCATAGATTATTGTTTCATAATCTAATAAGTTATGAGGTTTAATTTCACTAATTTCATATAAATCAGCTTTTAATTCTTCTGTAATCCATTTAGCATATTTTTCTGTACTACCATACTTTGATTTGAAAACAACAACTATTTTACTCATAATGTTTACCTCTTAAATATATATTCTTATTTATGTAATACACTGGGGAATAAAGATACAGCATAAAAAATAGTTTTTTACCCTAATTTATCACCTTTATTTACTTTTCTTTCAGGTTGGATTAATACCACCCCTTCTTTAGCATAAACTCCTAATACTAAAACCTCTGAAATAAAGTCTGCTATTTGTTTTTGTGGGAAGTTAACTACCCCTAAAATCTGTTTTCCAACAAGCTCATCTTTTTCGTAGCATTCTGTAATCTGTGCACTAGATTTTTTTATTCCGATTTCATCTCCAAAATCAATCCAAAGCTTATATGCCGGTTTTTTAGCCTTTTCAAACTTTTCTGCTCTTATAATTTCACCAACTCGAATGTCTAATTTCATTAAATCTTCAAATGTTGCCATATAAACACCTCCTTAGTTTAAAGTGATGTGGCTGTCATATCACTTATTGGGTATAAAGCGTTACAGTAATTATCTCTGGAAAATTAAATATTCTAAATGGAAATAAGCTGTTACCTAGTCCCCTACTTACAATCATACTGGTGTCCTTATTATTATAAAGCCCTGATGTATATTTAGGAAAAAAACCTTGATGTGGTGCAATTAATCCTCCTACAAAAGGAAGTCTTACTTGCCCTCCATGCGCATGCCCAGAAAAAACCAAATCAAAGTGAAATGCGCTATATAATCCTATTAAATCTGGTCTATGTGATAGCAGTATTCTAAAGTTATTTCTTTGAGTTAAGTTATCAAGTGCCATTAAATTATCTGTCACTTCTTTAGTTTCACCTTTATTGCTATGTGGATAATCAAGACCAATAATAGATATTTTACTTTTGCCTATCTTTAAGTCTTTTACTTCATTTCTTAAAACTATAACACCAATTGATTTTAGTTTCTTTTCAAGACTATTAAATTTGCCTGACCATATTTCATGATTTCCTGTTACATAATATGTTGGGGCTATTTTTACTAATTCATTGCACAATTCTACAACAGGCTTTTCATCATAATGTCTTCTTTCAACCATATCCCCAGTTAAAACTATTATATCAGGGTTTTGTTTTTTTACTTTACCTATTAGTATCTTTTGGTTTTTACCAAAAGATTTAGAATGTAAATCTGAAATATGAACTATTTTAAATCCATTAAATTCTATAGGTACTCTTTTTGAATTAATATCAATCTTTCTTATAACTATATAGTTATTGTCTAAGTATAGAAATACTATTATAAAAACAATTATCAATAAAATTAA
The DNA here is from genome assembly GCA_026416355.1 of Clostridiales bacterium. Classification (GTDB taxonomy): domain Bacteria; phylum Bacillota; class Clostridia; order Clostridiales; family Caloramatoraceae; genus Thermobrachium. The sequence goes on from JAOAFH010000132.1 coordinate 3,642, forward strand.
CATTATCCCTCTTTTCATCTACCCAACCCCTTAAGTTATATTAATAAATATCCACTTTTTATTCTATGGTAATTATACCATATTTTATATAATATTACTATTATATATTATTTCAAATGTTATATGTGATATGGCTGCCAGTAAAAAAAGTTCCACCTTGGTTAACCAAAGTGGAACTTTTTTTTATTATTCAACTGTAACTGATTTTGCTAGGTTTCTTGGCTTATCTACATCGCAGCCTCTTTCAACTGCTGTGTAGTATGATAGAAGTTGTAGTGGAATTACTGATAATACTGGTGCTAAAAGTGGTAGAGTTTTTGGAACATATACTGCTTGGTCTACTACCTTTAGAATGTCTTCATGTCCATCAAATGCTAGTCCTAGAACCTTTGCACCTCTTGTTACAACTTCCTTAATGTTGCTTACCATCTTATCATATAGATCTTCTTGTGTTGCAAGTGCAATAACAGGAACTCCCTTATCTATTAGAGCTATTGGTCCGTGCTTTAACTCTCCTGCTGCATAAGCTTCTGCATGGATATATGATATTTCCTTTATCTTTAGTGCACCTTCTAGTGCAACTGTAAAGTCAAGTCCACGTCCTAGATAGAACATATCCTTGTGTCCATAGTTTTTAGCAGCAAACTTTTGAATTTCTTCTTTTCTCTCTAAAACTTTTTCAGCCTTTTCTGGAAGAGCTAGAAGTTCATCTCTAACTACTCTATATTCTTCAACTGACATTTTTCCATTTAGTCTCGCAAGGTATAGAGCAACTATATAGATTGCAATAAGC
>JAOAFH010000153.1 GCA_026416355.1 Clostridiales bacterium
TCCTATAGCCTTCTTTGCAAATTCAGTATTTACAATATCCTTATATGGTGGACGTTTAGGAATTAAGTTAGGATTGTATGATTGAATAATATCCATTAATCTTGATAAAGATTCTTCTTCAAGAACAGGTGTTTTAGCCCAAGTGTCTTGGTTTTTATATCTTTCAACAACTTTTTCAAGTACATCTATATCTGAACCAGGGAAAAATTCTTTAACTGCTTCAGCAATTTCCTTTGATGAATGGTTTTGAGTCCAAACAATCCCTTTGTAAATGGCATTGGTAAATTTTTGAATAATGTCAGGGTTTTCGTTAATATATGATTTGGTTGCAAAGAAACAAGTATAAGGAATTTCACCTGATGCCTTACCTATTGATGCAACTACATATCCACCATTTTCTTTTTCAAGCATACTTGCAGTTGGTTCAAATAGAGCAACATAGTCACCAGTACCTGATTTAAATGCTTGAGCAGTTGCAGTAAATGCTATATTTGTTATGATATTTACATCCTTTTGAGGAGTAAGTCCATGGTTCCTTAATACATATTCAAGTGCCATTTCAGGAACGCCACCAGGACGACCACCGATTATTGTTTTTCCCTTTAGGTTTTCCCATGCAAAATCCTGTTCATTTGTTCTACTTACTAAGAATGATCCATCTCGTTTTGTAAGCTGTGCAAATACAATGGCATAATCTTCTCTACCTTGATTGTAAAGATAAATTACTTGTTCAGGACCGCAGAAGCCAATGTCAGCATTTTTAGATAAAACTTGTTGCATTGTTTTATCGGCACCTTGGCCAGTTGTTAGTTCGATTTCTAATCCTTCTTCTTCAAAAAAGCCTTGGTTTATAGCTACATACATTGGTGCATAAAATATGGAACGAACTACTTCATTTAAACGTACTTTAACTAGATTTTTTGGTTCTTCTTTTTTGCATCCAGCAAATAGAGTGATTATTAGTGTAATGATAACTACTAATGTTATGGATTTTCTAGCATTCATAGTATTACCCCTTTCTTTGTATATCACTTTATATTATGAAATAACAAAGAGGACGGTTACTTATTTTTATATTTATTAAATAATATCAATTTGTTTATGGGGTTGATTTATTGTGGAAATAATGTAATAATTATATAAAGATTACGAAGAGGGGTGATATATATGAGAAGAAATAGTTTATCAACCTTTATAGCAGCCTTAATCCCAGGTATAGGTTATATGTATTTAGGTTTATACAAAAAAGGTTTAGAAGCGTTAGCTTTATTTTTGTTAATAAAACCTATATTTACAATAGTTGGGCTATCACCTATTGGTGGAATATTAAGATTTATAGTATGGATATATGCATTTATTGATACATTTAAAGTTGCAGCATTACAAGACATGGGACAATATGTTGAAGATGACACATTTATATTAGGTAATTTTATAACAAAGGATGCTTATGGCAAAAATACAAGAATTGATAGCAATTTCTTAATAACAGTGCTAGCATTATTATTAATTTTTGTGGGTGTATTTTCAATTTTAAATAAGGCTCTAGGAACAAATGAACTTTATATTATGATTAAATCCTTTGTTAGATTATACTTTGTTCCAGTTATAATGGTGTTAGGTGGATTTTATCTTCTATTTCAAAGAAGAAGATAAATTTAGTTGACAAATTTTTTATTTTTCATATAATAGTAAATAAAAGTTTATATTAAAATGCTATGAAGAAGAGGAGTAAGTAGCACCGCCTAATAGAGAGGAAGATTCATAGGCTGAAAAATCTTCTTAGGAAAGGACTGCTGAAGGTAGCTTCTGAGCTTTTCATCTGAAATTATAGTAAGATGAAACGGAATATCCGTTATAAAAACGAGTGCTGCATTTTGCAGAATTAAGGTGGTACCGCGGTCCTTCGCCCTTTTTGCGAAGGGCCTTTTAATTTTTAGGGGGTGTATCATTGGGCTATATATTAGCATTAATTGGAGCTATTTTTACATACCGTTCAGAGAAAGTTATTAAGTATTTAAATCTAAATTCAGAAAAAGAATTAATTATAAAACTATTTGGTCTATTAGTTGCAACTGTTGGATGTTTAATTATTATGGATGTAATATAAGAAGGAGGTAAAGTAAATGGAGGATAACAAGAATATTGCTAAAAATTATAATCCAAAGGATTTTGAAGAAAGACTTTATAATGAATGGATAGAAAATGGATATTTTACTCCAAAGGTTAATGAAGACAGAAAACCATTTACAATCGTTATGCCACCACCAAATATCACAGGACAACTTCACATGGGGCATGCCCTAGATAATACTCTTCAAGATGCTTTAATAAGATGGAAGAGAATGCAAGGATATGAAGCACTTTGGTTACCAGGAGAAGACCATGCAAGTATTGCTACTGAAGTTAAAGTTGAAAATGAGCTAGCTAAAAAGGGAATATATAAAAAAGAAATTGGAAGAGAAGAATTTTTAAATCATGTTTGGGATTGGACTCACACATATAGAGAAAGAATTAAAAAGCAGCTTCAAAAGATGGGTGCATCATGCGACTGGACTCGTGAAAGATTTACAATGGATGAAGGACTAAACAAGGCTGTTAGGGAAGTTTTTGTTAGACTATATAACAAGGGGTTAATTTATAGAGGAAACAGAATAATCAACTGGTGCCCAAGATGTATGACAGCACTATCAGATGCAGAAATTGAATATCAAGAAAAACAAGGTAATTTATGGCATATTAAATATCCTGTAAAAGATAGTGATGAGTATATAGTTATTGCAACAACAAGACCAGAAACTATGCTTGGAGATGTTGCTGTTGCAGTAAATCCAAATGACGAAAGATATAAGCACTTAATTGGAAAAATGCTTGTATTGCCTCTTGTTAATAGAGAAATACCTGTTATTGCAGATGAATATGTTGAAATGGAATTTGGAACAGGTGCTGTAAAGATTACTCCTGCACATGATCCAAATGATTTTGAAGTTGGTCAAAGACATGGTCTTGAACAAACAGTTGTTATGAATGACAACGGTACAATGAATGAGCTTGCTGGTAAATATGCAGGACTTGATAGATATGAAGCAAGAAAAGAAATAGTAAATGATTTAAGTAAGCTAGGATTCCTAGTTAAAATAGAAGAACACAACCACAATGTTGGTTCACACGATAGATGTGGAACAACAGTTGAACCACTTCTTTCAAAACAATGGTTTGTTAAGATGAAACCACTTGCAGAACCAGCAATTGAAGCGGTTAGAAAAGGCGAAGTAGAGTTTGTACCAGAGAGATTTGCAAAGGTATATTATAATTGGATGGAAAACATTCAAGATTGGTGTATCTCAAGACAGCTTTGGTGGGGACACAGAATTCCTGTTTGGTATTGTCAAACATGTGGTGAAGTTATAGTTTCTTCAAATGATCCAGATGTATGTCCAAGTTGTAAATCAAGTAACTTAAAGCAAGATGAAGATGTTTTAGATACATGGTTTAGTTCAGCACTTTGGCCATTCTCAACATTAGGCTGGCCAGATAATACAGAAGACCTTAAATATTTCTTCCCAACAGATGTACTTGTTACAGGATATGATATAATATTCTTCTGGGTTGCAAGAATGATATTCTCAGCAATAAATGAAATGGGAGAAGTTCCATTTAAACACGTTTTAATTCATGGAATTGTTAGAGATTCACAGGGAAGAAAGATGTCTAAGTCACTAGGAAACGGAATTGATCCACTAGAAGTTATTGATGAATATGGAGCAGATGCTCTTAGATTTACTCTAATTACAGGTAACTCACCTGGAAATGATATGAGATTCTATATGGAAAGAGTAGAAGCATCAAGAAATTTTGCAAACAAGATATGGAATGCTTCAAGATTTATGCTTATGAATTATGACCAAGAATTAGTAAATAAGTATAAATCAGAAGTAAGCAATATTAGAAATTCAGCTGATAGATGGATAGTAAGCAGAATAAATGAAGTTGCAAAAGAAGTTACTGAAAACATGAATAAATTTGAAATGGGAATTGCTGCTCAAAAAATATATGACTTTATTTGGTCAGAGCTTTGTGACTGGTATATAGAACTTGTAAAACCAAGATTATATGGTGAAGATGAAAAATCTAAGGCAGCAGCTCAAATAACATTAATTGAAGTATTGAAGGATAGTTTAAAATTACTTCATCCATTTATGCCATTTATAACTGAAGAAATATATAAACATATAACTGATGAAACACCATCTATAACAATTGCAAAGTGGCCAGAGTATAGTGAAGACAAAAATTATCAAGAAGACGTTAAGGCAATGGAATTTGTTATTGAGGCAATAAAGTCTATAAGAAATATTAGAGCAGAAATGAATGTTCCAAATTCAAGAAGAGCAAAAATAATGTTAATACCATCAAGTGATATAGCTAAAAATGCATTTGAAGATGGATTAGTTTATTTTGAAAAACTTGCATTTGCATCAGAGGTTGTATTTGTAAATAAAGAGGATGTTCCAAGTGATGCTGTATCAGCTGTTACAGAAGGAACACAAATATATATGCCTCTTGAAGATTTGATTGATAAACAAAAGGAAATAGAAAGATTAACAAAAGAAAAGGAAAAACTAGAAAAGGAAGTTGAAAGGGCAGAAAGCAAGCTTAACAATCCAAACTTTGTTGCTAAAGCACCACAAAAGCTTGTTGATGAGGAAAAGGAAAAACTAGAAAAATATAAAGAAATGCTAAATAAGGTTGTTGAAAGATTAGAGGCTATGAAGTAGTAAAATTTTAAAATATAATAAATTGATAGGCCATAAAGTATTTGTTAAAAATAAATACTTTATGGTTTAATTTTTTGTGTAAATATTTGTTTGTAAATTTTTTGAGATGCTTTATGACTTAAATTAAGTTCATTTAATTTAAACAAAGAATATAATAATATGAATCAATTATTTAGGCATAAAGTTATGTTTGTTGATGGAGTATTTGAAGGTGGAGGAGTAAAAGGAGTAGCATTTATTGGTGCTATAAAGTGTTTAGAGGATAATGGATATAAATTTAAAAAAGTTGCTGGTACATCGGCAGGTGCAATTATTGCAGCACTAGTATCTGCTGGGTATACTGCAGATGAAATTAAACAAATATTTTTTAGGCAAGATTTTAGTTTGTTTCAAGATAAAGATATAGTTCAATCTATACCTGTAGTTGGAGGTATATTAGGGCTTTTATCATCAAAGGCTTTATATGCAGGTGACTATTTTGAACAATGGATAGAAAATTTATTAAAAATAAAAGGTAAAACAAAATTTAAAGATTTACTAGATGGGAATGAATTTAAACTTAAAATAATAGCCTCAGATATAACAAGAAAAGATTTGTTAATTCTTCCAGATGATTTATCTAACTATGGTATAGATCCATTGGATTTTGATATAGCAAAGGCTGTTAGGATGAGTATGAGTATACCACTTTATTTTAAACCAGTTGAGCTAATTCATAAAAATGGAATAAGCTATGTGGTTGATGGAGGGATTTTAAGTAACTTTCCTGTATGGATATTTGATGTTGAAGGAATACCTCGTTGGCCAACATTTGGATTTAAATTGCAAGAACCTTCCCCAAGGAAGGATATAAAGAACACAAGATTGAAAGAGTATATTATGGATATAGTAAATACTATGCTTGAAGAAAATGAAATGAGATATATAAAGAATAAGGACTTTGTAAGAACAATATTAATACCGACTTTAGGAGTAAACACCACAGACTTTAACATTACAAGGAGTATAAAAGAGAAACTATATTATTCGGGTTACGACGCTGCTAAACAATTTATAAGTCAGTGGGATTTTAAAGAATATATAATAAAATATAGAATGTAATATTTTTTAAGCTAAATGTATTTCTAGAATAACAGGATGTATTGTTGATAAAGTAGTATAATCTGTGCTTGTTGCATACATGATTACAAAAATATAACTAACATGTAATATTGGAAAATATAAAATTAGTATCTACTAGTGCCATGAACAAACATTTATTGTTCATGGTGTTTTTGTTTTATGGTATAATTTATTTAAATTATGCTAAGGAGTGGGAAAATGAATTATATTGAGGCTATAAAATACATAGAGGGAATAGGAAAATTTGGAATGAATTTTGGTTTAGATAGAATAAAAAGGTTGTGTGAGTTACTAGGAAATCCACAGGATAAATTAAAAATTATTCATGTTGCAGGAACTAATGGAAAGGGATCAACAACAACATTTATTTCAAATATATTAATTTCACAAGGATACAATGTTGGTACATATACATCCCCGTATTTAGAAAGGTTTACAGAAAGAATAAAAATAAATAATAATGAAATTTTAGAAGATGATGTTGTAAAGTTAGTTGAAAATATAAAACCTGCAATAGAGACAGTTATTAAAGAAGGCTTTGATCATCCAACTGAATTTGAAATAATAACGGCTTGTGCATTTAAGTACTTTTATGAAAAACAAGTGGATTTTGTTGTTTTAGAAGTTGGATTAGGTGGAAGATTAGATGCTACAAATGTAGTAAAACCTATTGTGTCTGTAATTACATCAATTAGTTATGACCATATGAATATTTTAGGAGATACATTATCTAAAATAGCGGCTGAAAAAGCAGGAATTATAAAAGAAAATATACCACTTGTATTATATCCACAGCAAGAAGAGGTTAGAGAAGTTATATTAAATATAGCTAAAGATAAAAACTCAAAAGTATATAATGTATCTGAAGCAGAATATCAGATAACTAATGATACAGTAGATGGAATAGTGTTTAATTTAAAATTTAATGACAATACATATAAAAATTTGAAAATAACTATGATTAATAGGTATCAGGTTCTTAATGCAATTACAGCAATTTTAACAATTAAAGTATTAAGTGATAATGGATACGATATTAGTGATGAATCTATATATACCGGCTTAGCTAATTCAAAATGGCCAGGAAGATTCGAAGTAGTACATAAAAATCCATATATAATTTTAGATGGAGGACATAATATCCAAGGAGTAGAGGAGCTAGTAAAGGGATTAAAAAATTATTTTACAAATAAAAAAATAAAAATTGTATGTGGAATGTTAAAGGATAAGGACTATATTTCTATGATTAAAGAAATGTCTAAAGTATCGAGTGATTTTATAGCTGTAACTCCTAATAATCCAAGAGCATTAACAGCTAATGAATTAAGTTATGAAATAGAAAAATTAAATTTAAGAGCTATAGCTATTGAGGATATTAGTGAAGCAACTGAATTTGCAATTAATACAAAATACTGTGATGTTTTAGTATTTTGTGGTTCACTTTATTTAATAGGTGAAGTGAGAAAAAAATTAAAATTAATG
>JAOAFH010000036.1 GCA_026416355.1 Clostridiales bacterium
GAGGCGACCTGGGCCCGGAACATCTGTGTTCCGGGTTACAGAATTTTTAAAGTCAAAAATCAAAGAGTTTCTATTGTTTATATCAATATACTTCTTTAATTGTTTAATGGCTCTAGTTTATTAACAGATTATAGTTTAAAAGTTATTAAAAGTTTGTGAGACAGCCATTAGTTTATAAGTAAGTGAGTATATAAAATTTGTTTATGGCTTAAATTTTTGCGTTATGTTTTTGTTGAATTATAGTTAATTAATTGTTAGAATTTATATAGTGTAAAAAGCACAATAATAAATCACAAGGAGAGCGGTATTATGTTGTTGGTTTTTGACGTTGGGAATACCAATATTGTTCTTGGAGTTTACGATGATAAAAAGCTTCTTATAGATTGGAGAATAGCAACAACAACTCAAAGAACAGCTGATGAATATGGAATAGTGGTTATAAATTTATTCGAAAAGGCAGGTTTAAACTATAAGGATATTGAGGCAGTGGTGGTATCTTCAGTTGTTCCAAATATCATGTATTCTCTTGAACACATGATAAGAAAATATTTTTGTGTTGAACCACTAGTAGTTGGGCCTGGTATTAAAACAGGAATAAATATAAAATATGATAATCCAAAGGAAGTAGGTGCAGACAGAATAGTAAACGCTGTTGCTGCCCATGATATATATAAAAGACCTCTTGTGATAGTGGACTTTGGTACAGCAACAACATTTTGTGCAGTGGGTAAATATGGAGACTACTATGGAGGAGCGATAACTCCTGGTATTAAAATAGCAAGCGATGCTCTATTTGAAAGGGCGGCTAAGCTTCCTAGAATAGAGCTTGTAAAACCACAAACAGTTATTTGTAAAAACACAATACAAAGTATGCAAGCAGGAATAATATATGGATATGCAGGGCTTGTTGACAATATAGTAAACAAAATGAAACAAGAAATGATGGCATTAAATGAAGAAGAACCTTTTGTTGTTGCAACAGGAGGACTTTCAAAATTAATTGCAACTGAAAGTACAACTATAAACGAAATTAATCCATATTTAACTTTAGAGGGACTTAGAATAATATACGAAAAGAATAGGTGATTGCATGAATATAGGAGGTTTTATACCTGAAAATAATGTTTTTCTAGCTCCTATGGCTGGTGTTACAGATAAGGCATTTAGAATTATATGCAAAAAGCATGGAGCAGGGCTCGTATATACTGAAATGGTTAGTTCAAAGGGCCTTTATTATGGAAGTGAGAGGACTTCTTTGATGCTAGATATAGACGAAAGAGAGAGGCCAGCTGTAATACAAATTTTTGGCTCAGAACCTGATATTATGGGATATATGGCTGAGGCTATTAGTGCAAAGGATGAAGTAGCCTATATAGATATAAATATGGGATGTCCTGCGCCTAAAATTGTAAAAAATAAAGAAGGTTCATATTTGATGAAGGAGCCAAAGCTTGCAGAAGCTATAGTTAAAAAGGTAGTAGAAAAATCTAAGAAGCCTATTACGGTTAAAATAAGAAAGGGCTGGGATGAACAAAGTGTAAATGCAGTTGAATTTGCAAAAATGCTTGAGGCCTCTGGTGCTAGCGCAGTTGCTGTACATGGAAGAACAAGAGCTCAGATGTACGAAGGCAAAGCTGATTGGGATATAATAAAAAAGGTTAAAGAAAGTGTAAAAATACCTGTAATAGGTAATGGGGATGTTGTAACTCCCCAAGATGCCAAAAGGTTATTAGAATATACAAATTGTGATGCAGTTATGATAGGACGTGGAGCACTAGGTAATCCATGGTTGTTTAAAAGGTCAGTAGAATATATAGAAAATGGTATTTTATTAGACGAACCAACAATAGAAGAAAGAATAGACCAAGCAATTGAACATTTAAATATGATGTATGAGTTTAAGGGACAACGTGGAGTAATTGAAATGAGAAAGCATATTGCTTGGTATATAAAGGGAATGAAAAATGCAGCAGCTGTTAGAGATATGATAAATAGGATTGAATCAAGGGAAGAAATAATAAAACTGCTAAAAGAATGGCAGGCATATCACATATAACTTTTGTAAATGGACATCCACAGGGATAGTCCATTTTTTTATGCCTATTGTTATATAAAATATTTGAAAAATTAAAATTATAGGTATAAAATGTAATTGAGCACATATTGTGCACTAGGAGGGTTATTATGGATTTTGTAAAAATTGGGGACAAAACAATAAGCATTTCTAGAATAAATGAAAAAATCCAAGACATAATAGAACTTAGGTGCAAAGGGTATTCACAGCAAGAGGTTGCTAAAATGTTGGAAGTGGATAGAACTTTTGTATCTAGGCTTGAGAGCATAGGTGAGGTGCGTAAGGGTGGAGATATTGCAATAATAGGTTTTCCTATTAAAAACAAAGATGAAATATATGATGCCCTCAAAGAATATGGTATAGATTATATTTTGCTTATGAGTGAAAAAGAAAGGCAAAGTTATATAGAAAACCAAGGAGGAAGAGAATTAGTAAATGACATACTTAAAATAGTTTCTGAGGTTAGAAAGTATAGACATTGTATAATAATTGGTTCAAATATGAGGATAAAGCTACTTGCTGCATTACTAGATAGCCATGTGTATACAATAGATATAGGGGAATCACCTATAAGAAATGATGTTTATGTTGAGCCGCAAAGAATAATTAACATTATAGAAAATATAATAGAGTAACAGGGGGCATAAAAATGAAGAGAATTGTATCTGTTAGTATTGGTTCATCAACAAGAAATCATGTTGCCGAGGCAGAATTGCTAGGAGAGAAGTTCATAATTGAAAGAATAGGAACAGACGGAGATATGAATAAAGCAATTGAGATGATTAAAGAACTTGATGGTAAAGTTGATGCTATTGGGATGGGTGGAATTGATTTATATGTTTATAGTTCAAATAAAAGATATACAATAAAGGATGCAGTTCCTATGATGGAGGCAGCAAAGAAAACACCAATAGTTGATGGCTCAGGATTAAAAAATACATTGGAGCGAAGGGTTGTTAACTATGTAAATGAAAATGTTATTTCGCTAAGTGGTAAAAAGGTTTTAATGGTAAGTGCTGCAGATAGGTTTGGAATGGCTGAAGCTTTGCATTCATTAGGTGCAGATATTACATTTGGAGATGTTATTTTTGCTCTTAATATTCCTATACCTATAAAAAGTTATAGGGTATTTCAAATGGCAGCGGATATGATACTTCCTATTGCATCAAGGATGCCATTTGAAAAACTATATCCAACAGGACATGAACAGGAGATAAATGTATCAAAATATGAAAAGTATTTTGAAGAGGCAGAAATAATTGCAGGGGACTTTTTATTTATTAAAAAGTATATGCCTAAAAATCTAAAGGGTAAGATAATATTAACCAATACAGTTACATCTTCGGATGTTGTGGAATTGAAAAATAGAGGGGTAAGAATGCTAATTACAACAACACCTGAGTTTAATGGAAGGTCCTTTGGAACAAATGTATTAGAGGGAGTTATAGTTTCTTTGATAGATAAAGAGTTAAAAGATGTAACGAGTGACGACTATAATAAAGTTTTAGATAAACTTTCATTTAAACCTAGAATTGAGCTTCTTAATGAATATGAGCAAGAGCTTCAAGAGGCGGAGTAGATGTCGGGTTTTGCTGTGATAAATAGAGAAGAAAAAATAAATGGCACAATGGACTATTTTAAAATGCCGTATGTCAAAACTAGATATTTTTTTTCGTATGTTCAATCGGATAATATAAATGTTCCGTCTAAGTTAGAAAAAATAAAACTAAAATATATTTTAAAGAGCAACAGATATAAATATTATTTTTCTCGTGATTATAATTTGAATATAAATAGGAAGTTTGAACTTAGTGTATTATCTAGAGCATTTGATATTTTTACAATAAAAAATGGCTGTGACATAAGGCTTAATGAAGTGGTTATAACTGACGCAGCAGAGGATGAAGCTCTAGAGATTTTTGTTCAAATAGCACCTATTGCTAGAAGAATTATACTTCATACACAAGATAAAGAAAAAGTAAAACCATATGTTGAATGGGCATATTTAAACTATGGTATTTCAACTTCACTAGTTTCTGACATAAACAGCAGTTTAGATAGAGCTGATGCAACAATTGTTGTAGGTAATTTGCAATATATAAAGGATGTTTTGAAAATTAAAAGGCCTACCATGATAATAAACTCCAATATATATCCTACACATAGTCTTTGGTTTAGGGATGTTAAACTTAAACATCAAGAAACATATGATTTAGACATGATATATGCACAGGGATATCTTAAGTGCATTGATAAAAAAATGAATTATATTAATGTTGAACAAGAGGGGTTTTATATAGAAAAATTTTTAAGATAACATTCAAAGGTTTCGAAAATTTTGAAATTAAAACAAATAAGCTAATATAAACTTATTGACACTAATTGCTAGGTGTTTTATAATAACTTCAATGGCAAATAACAAGCACTATAAGAATTCTTATGGTGCTTGTTATTAATTATTTTTATAACACATAGAAAATTATAAATAGACATTTAATTTCTATATGTGGTATAAAAAATTATATTTTAAATAATACTTCAAGACTTTTTTATAATATTGTTTTTAAAAAAATATTTAAGCATATAATATTTATAAATTTAATATTTGAAGGGGAGAATTGGTATGGCTGAAAACAATAAGCAAGTAATACTTACATATGAAGGAGTTAAAAAAATAGAAGAAGAACTAGAATATCTTAAAACCGTAAAAAGAAAAGAAGTTGCACAAAAAATTAAGACAGCAATATCATACGGAGATCTTAGTGAAAACTCAGAATACGATGAAGCTAAAAATGAACAAGCTTTTGTTGAAGGAAGAATTGCAACTCTTGAAAACATGCTTAAAAATGCTAAAGTAATTGATGAAGAAGATATTAAGACAGATGCTGTTTCAATTGGCTGTGTTGTTAAGGTAAGGGACCTAGAATATGGAGATGAAATGGAATTTTCAATAGTAGGTTCTGCAGAAGCTGACTTTAAGAAAATGAAAATATCAAATGAAGCGCCAATAGGAAGAGGACTTATGGGTAAAAAAGTTGGCGATAAGGTTGAAATACAAGTACCAGATGGTACAATAACTTATGAGATACTTGAAATCAAAAGACATTAAAATGGAGGTATAGGTATGGCAAATGAAGAACTAAATCAAGTTGAACTTAATCAACTTGAAGAAGAGTACAACGAACTTATAAGGCAAAGAATACAAAAGCTTGAAGACCTAAAAGCAAAAGGACAAGACCCATTTGAAATAGTAAAATACGATAGAACACACACATCAAAACAAATTAAAGAAAACTTTGAAGAACTAGAAAATAAGACAGTTAAAGTTGCGGGACGTTTAATGTCAAAAAGAATACATGGTAAAGCTGGATTTAGTGATATCCACGACAGATACGGAAAACTACAACTTTATGTTAAGATAGATAATGTTGGAGAAGAAAAATTAAAATTCTTCAAGAGCTTAGACTTAGGAGATATAATTGGTGTTGAAGGCGAAGTGTTTAAGACTAAGACAGGTGAAATTTCTTTAATGGTTAAGGATTTCACACTATTAACTAAGTCTTTAAGACCATTACCAGAAAAGTGGCATGGACTAAAGGATCCAGATTTAAGATACAGACAAAGATATGTAGACCTTATAATGAACCAAGATG
>JAOAFH010000039.1 GCA_026416355.1 Clostridiales bacterium
ACATATACTAGTGATGTATCCTTAACTAAAGTTATCGCTTCATTTGCAATGGCAGGGAGCACCATCTTTATCCTCGTTGGGGTAATTGTAACCCGATAGGAATCTTTTTTATTTAATCCTAAAACTTTTGCTGCCTCAAATTGTCCTAAATCAATAGACTGAATACCCGCCCTAAATATTTCAGCAAAATATGCCGCATAGTTTAATATAAATGCTATAAATACAGCTGTATATCTATCAAATGTTATCCCAACTATCGGCAGACCAAAGAAAACAAAAATTATTTGAAGGAGAAGAGGTGTTCCCCTCATAACAAATATATAAAAGGAGACCACCCTTTCAACTATTTTAATCTTTGAGAGCCTAAATAGTGCCACAATCATACCTAGAATAAGTGATAATACAAGTGTTATTGAAAATATAAATAATGTAACCCCCATACCTGACTTCATTGATAGAGCTAACTCAAAAATATACTTCACAAAATCACCTCTTATTTTGAAAACCATTTGCTATATATTTGTTCAAATGAACCATCTTTTCTCATATCATCAAGTACCTTATCAACTTTATCCTTTAATTCATCCCCTTTTCTAAATCCAATTCCATATTCTTCGCTTCCAAAATTGTCATCTAATATTTTAAAATTACCTTCTCCCTTAAGCTTTATATAATATCTTGCTAAAATTTCATCCACAACAACAGCATCTACTCTCTTATTTTCAAGTTCCATTAGGGCATCATTGTTGTTTTCATATAAACAAAGCTTACCATCTTTAAATTTTGACAAAAGCTCTTTTTCCTTTTCTACTGCCTCTTGTGAACTTGAGTTGTTTTGTGCTGCAACTATCTTTCCTTCTAAATCAGTCTTTTTTGCTATAATTGAATCCTTTAATACAACGATAACCTGTTTATTTTCCATATATGGTTTTGTAAAATCAACCTTTTGTTTTCTTTCATCTGTTATTGTATATCCATTCCATATGGCATCAATCTTTTTTGAATTTAATTCTGTTTCCTTCATAGCCCAATCTATAGGTTGGAATTTAACATTATACCCTAGTCTTTTAAATACTTCCTTTGCTAAATCCACATCAAATCCAACTATCTCTCCATTTGTATCTTTAAATCCCATTGGTGCAAATGTGTCATCAAGACCTATAATTACAGTTTTACTTGCACTAGTTGTTGCTGTTTTGTTTGAGCATCCTGCAAAAGAAATTGCAAAAATTATTAACATTATCCACACAAGAAATCTTTTTTTCATTTTTTGTTCCTCCCTTTAATTTTTATTTTATAAAGCAGCGCTGCATTTTTTACAAAACAAAAAGCCCCCATCCTCATATAGAGGACGAGAGCTAACTCCCGTGGTCCCACCTCAATTCATTAATGCCTCACAGCATCAACCTTATTAGGTACTGACATACCCTAGCACTATAACGGGTGCAGGTTCCCGTGGCAGCCTACTTTGCTTTCGGTGCCCAGCTCCAAGATGTGTTCAAGATAGTCTTCATACATCCTCTCACCAAACGGATGCTCTCTGTGATGAAGGTGATATCTTTACTATTTCTTTTCATCGCATTTCACTTTACTTATTTATCAATTTACCATAATAAAGCTTTAGTGTCAATATATTTTTCGTTAAAAAAATAATTAGTTTAAATATCAAAATAATTTTGACAATAATACTGCATAATTATCTTTTTTGTGATATAATACAATTGGGAATGAGGGAATCTGCTATACGATAAGACTCTCAATCAAAATTAGAGGGGTGATTCTTTATGAGTAAAACTGTAAACCTAGATTGGGGGAAACTTGGATTTAGTTACATGAAAACTGACTTCCGATATGTTTCCTATTGGAAGGACGGAAAATGGGACGATGGTGCTCTTGTGGAGGACAATAAGATTACCATCAGCGAGGGTTCAACTGCAATCCACTATGGACAACAATGTTTTGAAGGACTTAAGGCCTACAGAACAAAGGATGGTAAAATTCAATTATTTAGACCAGACCAAAATGCCAAAAGAATGAATGCAAGCTGTAGACGAATTATGATGCCTGAAATACCAGAAGAAAAGTTTATTGATGCATGTATACAAGTTGTTAAGGCAAACGAACATTTTGTTCCACCTTATGGAACAGGTGCATCACTTTATTTAAGACCATATATGATAGGTATTGGTGACAACCTTGGTGTTAAACCAGCTCCTGAAT
>JAOAFH010000008.1 GCA_026416355.1 Clostridiales bacterium
GCCTTATGTAATCTTCCTGCATCAGCTGTAATTAGGATGTCTGCCTGTGTATCTTGTCCTTCTCTTGAAAGCCTTTCAATAAGCTCATCTGATTTACCTTCAACCACATTAACCTTTATACCTGTTTTTTGGGTAAATTCTTCATAAAGTTTTTTGTCTGTATCATAATGTCTGTCTGAATATACATTTACAACTTGTTCTTTTTGTTGCGTTGGTGTCTTTTCTTCAGCTGTTTTTGCACAACCTGCAAATATTGAAGCTGATAATAAAAGTGCTGATGTTATTGAAAGTAATTTGATTTTTCTGTTCATGTTGAACCTCCTTTAATGAAATTGTTTTTTAATTGAGAACAAATATCAATATCATTATATGGGACATATTTATTTTTGTCAATATGTTTTTAAAAAAGTGCCACCCAGGTGAAAATGGAATTCTGGGTTTTGTTTCCACACTTCCAATTCACCTGGGTGGCACTAGTTTATTTTTTTCTAAAACCGTAATCATTTGAAACTGTTCTACCTATTGCATATATCTTTCCTGTTATACATCCTCTACAATGTGCTGGAGTATCATTGATGCATATTTTACCAGGA
The DNA here is from genome assembly GCA_026416355.1 of Clostridiales bacterium. GTDB lineage: Bacteria > Bacillota > Clostridia > Clostridiales > Caloramatoraceae > Thermobrachium. The sequence goes on from JAOAFH010000008.1 coordinate 594, forward strand.
TATAATTTATAAAGTGCTCTGTATTTTCCTTCAGTTACATTAGGCATTACAACATTTGCACCACTTTGAAGAGCAATTTGTCTTCCCTGTTTGTTTAAGGTTTCCATTGCTGTTGTTGCCGGTATATTTGATGTAGGTAATAGTAGTCTAGTTATGGCCATTACTTTAAGTGCCATCTCAAAAGTTCCTCCCCTTTCTTTTGCAAGGGGTGTTTGCTCATTTGGTATAAATGGTCCTACTCCAACCATATCGGCATCTATTTCTTTAAAAAACAGAATATCATTGGCCAATGACTCAGTTGTTTGATTAGGAAGCCCAATTAAACAACCTGTTCCAACTTCATAACCTAATTCTTTTAACATCTTTAAACAATTTACTCTGTTTTCAAAGCTCATTCCTGGATCTAACCTTTCATATAATTCCTTATCCGTTGTTTCTATTCTCAAAAGATATCTATCAGCACCTGCTTCTTTAAATGCCTTATATTCATCATAGCTTCTTTCACCTATACTTAAAGTAATTGCAACATCTAGCTTTTTAATCTCTGAAATAATTTCACACATTAAATCCTTTGTAAAATAAAAATCTTCACCTGATTGAAGCACCAGTGTTCTGTATCCATAAGAAACTGCTTTTTTTGCAAAATCTAGTATAGTCTCTTTGTCTAACCTGTATCTTTCTACTTCTTTGTTGTCCCTTCTTAATCCGCAATACAAGCAATTTTGTTTACAGATATTTGAAAACTCTATTAATCCTCTTAAATGAACTTCGTTACCTAGATATTTTTCCCTCACTCTATCTGCAGCTTTAAATAGTTCTTCTTTGTACTGCTCATCCTCAAGTAACTGAATTATTTCATTTTTATTTAAATCATGCATCAATTCAGCTTTATTTATTATATCTAGCATTTTTTTCACCCCATATTCATTTTTTTCTATTATAGCACAAATAAATAAATTTAAATATGTTGACATGTTAAATTTTTATTGATATAATACAAACAAATTGCAATTAATAAACACGATGAACAGGAAAAGTAGAATGTACAAATCATTACAGAGAGGAATTCGTATGCTGAGAGAATTCTATGATAAGTATATTTGAAGTGCCCCTGTGAGTGTTAAGCCGAATTTAAGTAGGCTGTTACGGGTGCTCCCGTTATAGAGCTATAGTGTGATTGCACTAGATTAGATAAGTGGGGCATTTTTTGCCCAAACAGAGTGGAACCGCGGAAGTATAACCTTTCGCCTCTGAAATAGAGGCGAAAGGTTTTTTTGTTGCATCTAGATGCTATCCTAAAATAATAGTAAGGAGGCATAAAAATGAATGCATTAAAATATTTTGATTCTATTGCTTCAGATTGGAATAGAATGAGAAAAGAATATTTTGGAGAAGAGGTTAGAAAAATAGCTGTTAAAAATATTAATTTAGAAAACAAAATTTGCGCTGACCTAGGCTGCGGAACAGGCTATTTATCTCTAGAGATTTCAAAAAAAGCTAATATAGTTTTTTCAGTTGATATATCTTCTAACATGTTAAAGGAATTAAAAAAAGAAATAGATAATAAAAATATTAGTAACATATATCCTATAAAGGGAGAAATGGATACACTACCTTTATTTGATAATTCAGTAGATGCTGTATTTACAAACATGGCTCTACATCATGTTAAAGAGCCACATGTTGCAATCTTTGAAATGTACAGGATATTAAAATCAGGGGGGATGTTAACAATAACAGATGTTGAAGAACATTTAGGCACTTGGGCTAAAACTGAAATGCATGATGAATGGCTTGGATTTTCTCATGCACAGATAGAAAAATGGCTAAAAGGAGCTGGATTTAAAAAAATTGAAGTTAAGAGTACAGGTCTTAAATGCCAAGGATATTCTAGTTATGGTGAATTTACTGAAACAGGTATATTTATAGCACGTGCAGTTAAGGAGTGATATTATGAAGTTTAATTCATTATTGATTCATGGTGGAATAGACGGAGATGAAGCAACTGGTGCAGTTAATGTGCCAATATACCTTACATCCACCTATAAACAAAAGGGATTAGGAGAACACTCAGGATATGAGTATTCAAGAACGGGAAATCCGACAAGATTTGCTCTTGAAAAACTAATAAAAGACCTTGAAAACGGATATAGAGGTTTTGCATTTGCCTCAGGTATGGCAGCAATTACTGCACTATTTATGACTTTAAATTCAGGTGATGAGGTTATAATATCAAATAATGTTTATGGTGGTACATTTAGAGTTTTAAATAAAGTTTTTTCAAACCTAAATATTAACCACAAAATAGTTAATACTTCTGATTTAGATGAAATTGAAAAAAATATTAACTCAAAAACAAAAATCGTATTTATAGAAACTCCAACTAACCCTCTGCTTGATATAACAGATATAGAGTCTGTGTCAAAACTTACCAAAGAGAAAGATGTATTACTTGTAGTAGACAATACATTTATGACACCATATTTGCAAAAACCACTTGATTTAGGCGCAGATGTAGTTATCCACAGTGCAACTAAATATTTAGGAGGACATAGTGATTTAGTCGCTGGATTACTTATTGTTAAAGATGAACAACTTGCCGAAAAGATACACTTTATTCAAAACTCAACAGGTGGAATTCTTGATCCTTTTACATCCTATCTTTTAATGAGAGGTATTAAGACTCTATCAGTTAGAATGGATAGGCACCTTGAAAATAGTAAGAAAATTGTTGATGCTCTTCTTAATTTAGAAGGTATAGATAAAGTTTATTATCCATCACTTTTAGATGTTGAAAGTTACAAAATTCATCAAAAACAAGCTAAAGGAAATGGCGCTATAATCTCATTCTTATTAAATGAAAAATATGATTTAAAGAAGTTTTTATCAAACTTAAAAATAATCACTTTAGGTGAAAGCTTAGGTGGCATAGAGTCTCTTATTAGTCACCCTGCTACTATGACACACGCATCAATACCAAAAGATTTACGAGAAAAAATAGGAATTAAAGATAATTTAATCAGGTTGTCTGTTGGAATTGAAGATGCAGATGATTTAATTGATGATATAAAAAATGCATTGGAGGTATCAAAATTATGAAAAATAAAGTAGAAAGTTTTGAACTTGATCATAGAACAGTAGTCGCACCTTATGTTAGAAAGTGTGGCATTCAAATAGGTAAAAATGGTGATATTATTTCCAAATTCGACTTAAGATTTATGCAACCTAATAAAGAAGAAATGCCAACTGCAGCTATCCATACGCTTGAACACTTACTTGCTGGATTTATGAGGGATTACATGGATGGAATAATTGACATCTCCCCTATGGGATGCAGAACAGGCTTTTATATGATTGCATGGGACAATAGAGAAATAGATGAAGTTAAAAATGCTCTTATTAAATCCCTTGAAAAGGTTGTATCTGCAGAAGATGTTCCTGCTACTAACGAAATACAATGCGGTAACTACAGAGATCATTCATTGTTTTCTGCAAAGGAATATGCAAAATATGTTCTTGAAAGGTTGATATAAATGAAGTATGTAAGCGATATACGAAAGCTGATAGGTAATACACCTTTATTTAAAATATCAAATATTTTTAACAAGAAAAATATTAATATATATGCCAAACTTGAATTTTTAAATCCAGGTGGAAGTATAAAAGATAGGATTGGAATTTCTATGGTTAAAGACGCTGAAAAAAGAGGGCTATTAAAAGAAGGTTATACCATAGTTGAAGCTACGGCAGGAAATACTGGTATTGGTATTGCACTTGCAACTTTAAATTCAGGATATAGGAGAATTTTTGTTGTTCCTAAAAAATTTTCAATAGAAAAAATTGCAGTTCTTAAGGCTCTTGGCGCAGAAGTTATACTAACTCCAAAAGAACTTGGCATGAAAGGTGCTATGGAAAAAGCAAATGAACTTCTATCTAGCATTGAAAATTCAATTTCACTAAGCCAGTTTGAAAATGAAGCAAATGTTAGCATTCATTATGAAGCTACAGGCTATGAAGTATATAACGACCTTGACGGTGAAATTGATTATTTTGTTGCAGGTGCTGGAAGCGGCGGAACCTTTACAGGTGTTTCAAAATATCTAAAAGAAAAGAACAGCAATATTAAATGCATCTTGGCTGATCCTATTGGTTCAACAATAGGTGGTGGACAAGAAGGTTGCTATAAAATTGAGGGTATAGGAAACAATTTTATCCCCAAAACATTTGATATTAATTTAGTTGATGATATAATCAAAGTTTCAGATGAGGAGGCCTTTGAAATGTGTAAGCTTATTGCTAAATACGAAGGGCTACTTGTAGGCTCATCATCAGGTGCAGCACTAGCTGCATCAATAAAACTTGCTGAAAAAATTGATAAAGGGAATATTGTTACTATCTTCCCAGATAGAGGGGATAGATATATAAGTAAAGGTCTTTATGATTAAAAAGTGCCACCCAGGTGAAAATGGAATAATGGATTTTGTTTCCACACTTCCAATTCACCTATTTGGCACTAATTTATTTTATTCAAACATACTTTCTACTATACTATTAGGTACAACCTTTTCTCCCCCTAATACTGTAATATATATTGCCCCATTTGTTTTTTCTTTTATTAAATCAACTGTTTCCTTATTAACAGTATTATTTACTAATACTAAAACTCCATCATATTTTGCAATTAGAGCTGAACCTGAAAGTGCATCTGCAAACTTACCTTTTCCTTCTCCAATTGCAAGATAAGCATGATAATAATCATCATCTGTTGCAAACTTCTTTATTATTTCTCTATTTGTTGCAAATCTATTGTCTCCAAAAATTCTTTCGATATTTGCTGATGGAACTAATTCACTTACTTGTTTTTTAACATCATCTGAAATTACATTTACTCCACCTACAATATATACTGTATTAATATCATTGTTCTTCAAATATGATTTTACAGAGCTATCCATTGAACTTTTATTAACTAATAGAATTGGCATTCCCATTTTTGCTGCAAATGGTGCAACTGATAATGCATCAGCATAATCTTCCCCATAAGCTAAAACTACTTTTCCACTTGAATTTATATTTTGTGCTGTCTTTACAGATGTTTCGTATCTATTATTTCCACTTATTCTTTTAATTGCTGCATTTGAAACAACTGCCTTAACTTGTTTTTCTATGTTTTCTGAAATCACATTTGGTCCACCAACAATATACACATTTGATGGATTTAATCTTTCAATTTCTTTTTTAACCTTTTCTGATAAACTATCTTTTGATACCAAAAGAATTGGTGCATCTAAAGATTTTGCTAAAGTTGATGCACAAAGAGCATCTGGAAAATCGTTTCCATAAGCTAGTACAACATTTTCTGTTTCATCAGTCCATCCAATTGATGATATTGCTACGGATGTTTCAAATCTATCTTCTCCACTTAATCTATCCATTGGCAAATAATCTTCATCACCAGGTTGTTGAGCCATTAAGTCCATAAGATTAATTGAATTTTCTTCTGTTAGTTTTGGAAATATAACTTCTATATTTTTATTAATATCATATGTTATACCATCAAATTTCACTACAAAGTTAATAGTTCCTGTTTCATTAATTGTTGAATCAACTTTAGATAAATCTGATAAATTCAATTTAATATCAATTACTCCACTTTGGCTTATAATATATCCATTATTATCTATTCCGTACTCTATTTCTATACCATTATCTCCTAATATTTGTATTTTATTAAGCTCATCCATTACTTTGTTAAATTCAGCCATTTCTTGAGGATTTGATTCCATTTCCTTAAATATTTTTTCTATTTCTTCTAGTGATTGTTTCTTTTCCTCTTCTGTTTCAGGTGAAATTGTTTCTATTGTTTTTAAATAGTCCATAAAAAATTGATGCATTTCTTTGCTTGTTGCAAAATCATTTACTATATATCTTATATAGTCTTTAAAAGTCTTATCACTTAGTTTAACTTTGTAAACATGAACATTAACATCACCATTTGGTGTTGTTAATTTCTTTTGACCTACATCTTGTAGGTAATTGAAACCCGGATCAAACTTTTCAAAATACTTCTTTATAAATTCTATTGTTTGTTGTTGTAATCCTGTTGATAATTCTGACAATTTACTAAAATCTACTATTTCTGATGTTGGTTGTGATTGTTTTAATACCTCATTAAAATCCATAACAAGATATTCTTTGCCTTGTATTTCAGGTGGTAAAACAGAAACCATTGCTTCTGGTATTTTAAATACTTCTACCAGTTTTGGTTCTTTGCTTGTTAAATCACTATCAAGCCACATAGTAGTCTTATATCC